>RDXT01000638.1 GCA_004292985.1 Bacteroidota bacterium | reverse complement strand
ACTTCGCAGGGAGAACTGTTTCCCAACAACCAGCTCAGCACCTTCGGCGAAGACCCCAATGGCGAACTCTATGCCGCAGCCCTGAACCAGGGGATCATTTACAAAGTCAAGGAAACCACCACTGCGATCGAAGACCCGCTCCAGGCAAAACCGCTGCGCATTTTCCCACAACCGATGCAGGAAAGTACCCATATCGAATGGCCCGGAAACGGTGGCAAGTTCACCCTGCGGCTCTATGATCTTCAGGGACGTGAGGTAGTCAAAGTGAATGATATTCAGGGTAATACCTACCGCTTAGACAGGAACAGGCTTCCTGCCGGATGGTACCGGATCGAGGTGACAGGCGCTACCCGCTTCGCAGGCAATCTGCTGATCGTGGACTAACGCGACACGCTTGTTTGCCAAAAACACACGTTGATTCATTCTGACGCCGTCTGATGCAGCGATCCTGCGCCGGACGGCGTTTTTAGGGTGTATAACAACAAACAAATCTATATGAGAACCTATTCATGGGCCATCGCCCTCCTTCTCGCCGCAGGAATTACCCTGCTGAGTGCCTGCAACGATCTGTTTAACATTGATCCGACCGCCTGGACCCATTACTACAACGAGACCCAGTGCGCAGATCCCTGGCAAAGAGGCGCTACCGATTCACTTACCTTTGCTGCCATCACTGCCTATCTTGACTCCAACGATATAGCGGTGATTCAGATCGGTGTAGAGAATGACAGCACCGGGGCTCAGGTATGCCAGGCTTGCAACTGTACATCCGGGAACGTATTCAAGGTAATCGTGAGCGATGCAGACGGCGTAAAGTTGATGAACCTGGGAGAAGGCTGGTACGAGTAAGCGCCAGCGAAGGCTCAGCCTCCCTGTGACTCCTCTAATCTGATACGCAGATCCAGGCGATGGGCGCGGGCGGTATCTTTGGCAATGTCATAGCCCGCGTCCGCATGCCGGATGACTCCCATCGCGGGATCATTGTGCAGGACACGCCGCAGGCGGCGCTCTGCTGCCTCTGTGCCATCGGCCACGATCACCTGGCCTGCGTGCAGAGAGTATCCCATACCGACACCGCCACCGTGGTGTACCGATACCCAGCTGGCCCCGGAGGCCGTGTTAATCAGCGCATTAAGCACCGGCCAGTCGGCCACAGCATCCGAACCGTCGAGCATAGCCTCGGTCTCGCGGTTGGGCGAGGTAACGGAGCCTGTGTCGAGGTGGTCACGGCCAATCACCAGGGGCGCTTTTACCTTGCCGCTGCGCACCAGCTCATTGAAGGCCAGACCGGCGCGTTCGCGCTCACCCTGGCGGAGCCAGCAAATCCGGGCCGGAAGGCCCTGAAAGGCGATCCGCTCCTGCGCGATCCTGATCCAGCGGGCCAGTGCCTCATCTTCTGGAAACAACTCCAGAATCAACCTGTCGGTCTCGTAAATATCTGCCGGATCGCCCGACAGAGCCGCCCAGCGGAAAGGCCCTTTACCTTCGCAGAACAAAGGCCGGATGTATGCGGGCACAAATCCGGGGAAGTCGAAGGCGTGGCTCAGGTGCCGCTTGTCATGGGCCTGCCCCCGGAGGTTGTTTCCATAATCGAAGACCACCGTTCCACGGGCCTGAAGATCGAGCATCAGTTGCACATGGTGCGCCATGGTGTCTAAGGAGCGGCGCGTATAGTCTTCGGGGTCTTTTTCGCGAAGTTCTTTTGCCTCATCTACGCTCAGATTTTCGGGGAAATAGCCAATCAGTTCATCGTGCGCGGAGGTCTGGTCTGTGAGTACATCTACCCGTATATCTCTCTCTATCAGTCGTTTAAGTAAATCCACCGCATTGCAGCAGACCCCGATGGAGAGGGCTTGTCCCTGGCTTCGGGCTTCGAGCGCGAGGTCTATGCCCTCATCTATGCTTTGTGCGAAAAGGTCGAGGTAGCGGGTTTCGATGCGTCGCCGGATGCGCCATTCTTCCATTTCTGCGGCGAGGCACACGCCTTCGTTCATGGTGATGGCCAGGGGTTGCGCACCGCCCATACCGCCCAGTCCGGCAGTAACACTGAGTGTGCCTTTGAGGCTGCCACCGAAATGCTGGCGGCCTACGGCGGCAAAGGTTTCGTAGGTTCCCTGCACGATCCCCTGTGTGCCAATATAAATCCAGGAACCGGCAGTCATTTGCCCATACATCATCAGCCCTTTGCGGTCGAGTTCGCGGAAGTGTTCCCAGGTGGCCCAGCGCGGCGCCAGGATCGAATTGGCGAGCAGTACGCGGGGAGCATCGGGGTGTGTAGGAAGAATGCCCACAGGCTTTCCGGACTGGATCAGCAGGGTTTCGTCTTCTTCCAGGTCTTTTAATGCCTTGAGTATCAGTTGCAAAGACTCATGGTTGCGGGCAGCCTTGCCCAGACCGCCATATACGATCAGTTCTTCGGGGCGCTCGGCCACCTCCGGATCGAGGTTGTTGAGCAGCATGCGGTAGGCTGCCTCCTGAACCCAGCCTTTGCAGGTGAGCTGGTTGCCGTGGGGCGTCGGGGGGATAGGGAGATGCGTCATCGGGCTAAGGATTCTTTTATTGGGGAAAAGCTACTATTTTTGCCGCACAATATAGCCTTCAGATGAATAAGCACCCACTTACCCGCACAATCCCCGCAATTTTTTCCATTTCCCTGCTTCTGCTCTGGTCTTCCTGCCAGACACAGTCTCCTCCCGCAACAAGCGACGCCTCTGCCGAAAAAGAATCGAGTATACTGTATTCCAATGGCAAAATGGCTGAATCCGGTTTTTACAGAGACAGCGTGAAGACCGGCTTGTGGAAATTCTGGTATCCCTCCGGCCATCAGGCAGAAGAAGCAAGTTTTAAGGCAGGCAATATAGAAGGAACCCACACATTCTGGTACACCGGAGGGCAAAAGCTGGCCGAAGGGAGCAGCAGTGGCGGCTTTCGTACCGGAAAATGGACCTGGTGGAGCGAATCCGGAAAAGAATTGCTCAGCAAAACCTACGAACCGGAAGATTCTGTGAGCGATGCCTGGGGCAGTTTAGTCACGCAGATCATTAACCTCGATAAAGTTACCGCAAAAATCTCCTTTCCCAGCCACCTGAAGCGCAGCGGTGACCTTGCTCCGGTGCAGGTGCGTGTGCTGATCGGCACAGAAGGGCAGGTTAAAAAGTCAGAAATCACTTCTGCGCCCCTCCCGGAAATGGCCAAAGCCGTTTCGCCCCATATCTCCGACCTGCGTTTTACCCCGCACATTTCTGCGCACCGCCCCTCGCAGACCTGGGTGAATGTGCCCTTTTATTTCCGCACCTTGAAATAAGAAGAGGCCATTTGAGAAGTTCGCGCGTAAAATCTCACATTTGGGAATAAATATTACCGATAATACTTTCAGGTGTCGGTTTTTATTGCTATATTTAAACTTACAATCATCCCCGTGCCCTTCTCTGCTTCACACGCATGGTTTAAGCCCAGATATTATGGGGATGATGAAGTACGTACAGCAGGCAACAACGGGTAAGGAAAATATTCCTGATTCATCTCTGCTGATCGATCCGATCCTGGAAAACGTTGAGGAGGGTATTCTCTACTTCGATGACTTACTGGTGATTCGAAAGTGCAACCGATCGTTTTCGGACCTTACGGACATCCGGTCTGAAGACGTACTGGACCGCCATATCAAGGAAGCGATTCCTGAGGTGAGTCAATGGATCGAGGGGCGGCTTCCTGAAAGCGTATTGCAGGGAGAAGCTTTTTCCGGACTTTCTATGGAGATGTCTTTTTCCCATGCGCGTAGCCATGTGGGTCTTCAGGTATCGGCAGTACCGGTGATCTCCCATGCAGGCTTTGTTGTGGGCGGGATTCTCCTGTTTCGCGAACCCCTCAGCTCCGAGCGCCGCTGGGCCGTGAAGATCCGCCAGGAAGAAGTTGTACGGCAGATTTCCAGCGACTTTATCAACTGCCCCACCGAGCATATAGATGAAGGGGTGCAGTCCGCTCTCGAAAAGCTGGGTCGTATCTACCATGCCGACCGGACCTACGTGTTTGTACTCGACCCGGGTGGCCAGAGTGCTTCCAACACCCACGAATGGTGTGCTGAGGGCGTTGTACCGCAGAAGGAATACCTTCAGAACATGTATCTCTTCAGCGAATACAACTGGATGGCGGAGCGCCTTTTACGCTTGGAGAGCATTCACGTTCCTTCGGTTTCCCATTTGCCGCCCGAAGCTGAGGCTGTGCGGGAGCTTCTCCTGTCCCAGGATATACAGTCCATGATGGTTACTCCGCTTTCGGTGGAGGGTACCTTTGCCGGATTTTTGGGAATGGACTCGGTGAAAGCCATGGCACACTGGCCCGAAAAGGCGCTGGAGGTGCTCAAGAGTGCGGGTGAAATTATCTCCTTTGCCCTCCGCCGCAAAACCGCCGAAACCGATCTCTCCGAAATTAACCAGCGCTACCGCGACATTGTGGACATGACCTCGGACCTGATCTTTCATCTCTACCGCAACGCCGAAGGGCTGCTGGAGGTGGACTGGGTACCGGGGCGCTGGACCCAAAACCACGGATATGAGCCGGGGCCACTGGTGTCGGAGAATACATTCAAGCGCTTGATCCACCCTGACGATCTGGAGCTTGCCCTGCGCAGGATTCAACTGGCTATGCAGGGAGAAGAGGTGAAACTGGCGTTCCGGATGTACACCTCTTCGCGCGAAGAACGGTGGATGGAGGGGAGTGTGAGGCCCTCTTTCGGGCTGGGGCGCGCGAATCATGCAGTAGTTGGGGCGCTTTCGGATGTTACGGAGCGCAAGCTCGCAGAGCAGGCACTGACAGACCTCACCGAAGCCCTGATGGTTTCGCATGAAGAACTTCATCAGTTTGCCGAAATTACTTCCCACAACCTGCGCAATTCCGTAGCTAATCTGCTGGGACTCAAGGATCTGTATGACAAGCAGGGATCCAGCGACAATTCTCAGGTGATCGAAAAAATATTTACCTCGATTCGCCAGCTCGACCTCAAACTCAACGATCTGGCTGAGGTAGTGGAGGTGAAAAACCGACGTTCGCGCCTCCTGGCCAGAAAAATTTCACCTGAGGCTATATTCCGGCAGGCGATGAAAGAATTCGATGCAGATATACGTGATACGGATGCAGTATTTTACACGGATTTTTCAGAGATTGCAGAGGTAAGCTTCCCGGAAAGTTATTTTCACGCCATTATGGTCAGTCTTATCTCTAATTCTCTTAAATTTCGTGCCCCGCAACGTCGTCCGGAGATTCGGGTGGGGAGTTTTAAGGAGAAAAATGCACATGTACTGACCTTTGCGGATAACGGGATCGGGATGGATCTGGTACGTCATAAAGGGCGTATATTCACCATGTATCAGCAACTCCATGAAGGATACGAAGGCAAAGGGCTTGATTTATATCTTACCCGGTGCAGAATGGAGGCGATGGGTGGAAAAATTGAAGTTAAGAGTACACCGGGAAAAGAAACTATTTTTTATCTTTACTTTGTAGGTCAGGATTACTGATTACTCATGCACAAAACGGATCGTATGGCAAAAGTCAACCGTGCCCTCATCATTGACGATGATGAGATCAACAACTTCATCTGTATCAAGAACATGAAAGATACCGACTTCGCCATGCATGCAAGTTATTGCCTGCGGGGCCGGGAGGGACTGGATGAATTGCGGGATGCAGTGGAGAACCGCCCGGATGATATTCCGGATGTAATTTTTTTGGACATCAATATGCCTCTGATGAACGCCTGGGAGTTCCTGGAGGAGTATAAGCAATTGCTCCCCCGTATGGGCAAGGATGTGAAACTCTTTATCCTTTCTTCCTCGGTATATCGCAAGGATATTGAAAAATCACAACTGTACGATACTGTAACGGACTACATTACCAAACCCCTGAGCAAAGAAAACCTGAAAACCATCCAGGAAAAATATTTTAACTAACCTAACACCGGCGCTGTTGCCGTGACTAACTCTGGCGTATGAGAACCTTAGCTACTCTTTTTCTGGCCGTTCTGCTGCTGGCAGCAGGCCGTGTGCATGCCCAACAATTTGAGGGAAGCATCAAAATAGACCTCTCCTGGAAGCCCAGCCGGACCACTGTGCTGTACTATAAGGCCGGGCGCAGCCTGACCCAGATCCTGGAGCCGTCTTATGCCTACAACCTGCGTATCCTCAAAGACCCGGCTAATGCTTCTGTGGTGGTCTATTCTCTGCACAATGACGAGCCACACATGGAAAAAATGGCCCTTGCACAGGCAGGCCGCGTTTCAGAAGTACTCACAGCTGCCGATGCTTCCATGGAAGTAGAAATGGTAGAAGAAACCCGCGTTATCGAAGGCCACACCTGCCACAAGTTTGTAGGTACCCGCATGGGCCGCCCCATTACGGCTTGGGTAGCCCTCGATCTGGCATACATTCCTGTGCGTGAGATCACCCCTCCCCAGTCTCCTGAATTTATCAGCTACCTGCAACTGCCAGGTGTAAAAGGACTGGTACTCGAAATGGAAACAACCGACGAGGCCGGACGCACTATCCGCATCGTAAATCACGTGGAACTGACTGCGGTCCCTGACCGTATGTTTGTGCTTCCCTGATCGCGTATCACATACTGTTTTATTCCGTTTTCAGCCGCTCATTCCGCCTGCGCCGCAGGTAGAAGCGGCTGAATCCGTATATAGCCAGCAGCGCAATGGGCAGGATCAGGTTGGCTGCCGTTACCAGCGACCCATAATTTATGATTTTGCTCCGGCTCAGCCGCCGCTCCGCTACCTCCTTGGAGCGGATACCTGTTAGTGCGTCGTCCCCTGCGAGGTAGTCTATCACATTCATGGTCAGGATTTTATTGTCGTAAGGAATGGCGCCTGTTTCTCCGCGAAACTCTTTGCCTTTCAGAAAATCTGCATCTGAAATGATGGCGATAGCGCCCGGAGCGTCGGGATTGTTCGACTCGCCAAACATGGCGCTGGGCTTTTGCGGTGCGGCGGAATCTACCGGCGCTTCGCGGCCTGTAAACAAGGACTGAAAAATTCCTTCCATCACAACCCCGGTAATGATCTGCTGGCGGTTGAACAGCGCCTGCGGAACGGGCGTATTCAGATAGGTGCTGATGTCCACCAGTTGCTGGCCCTGTACGCTGCGGCTGCGGGGCGAAGTGTGCAGAAAAACGGATTTTTGCACATCC
>RDXT01000441.1 GCA_004292985.1 Bacteroidota bacterium | reverse complement strand
TGTTACCTTAAGCCCCACGACCATATCCTGCCAGAAGTCCACGTTGGGCAGTTGTTCGAGCTGGAGCCGCCATGCTTCGGCGAAGCGCATGCGGTCGCTCTGGGCGCGGGGACTCCACATGGCAGGGCCTTTGGATCGGTTGAGCATGCGGAACTGAATCATGGTCTTATCGGTGATGATCCCCGAATAGCCGCCCAGGGCATCTATCTCGCGGACCAGCTGTCCTTTGGCAACGCCGCCCATGGCAGGATTGCAGGACATTTGCCCGATCACGCCCATATTCATCGTTACGAGCATCACGCGCATGCCCATCGTGGCGGACGCTGCCGCAGCCTCACAGCCGGCATGGCCCGCGCCTACTACAATTACATCGTATTCCGGAAACATAGTTTTCTTCCTCGTGCGGTTACAAAATTAACGCATCTGCACGACTATTACCCAACGTAAAACAGGGGGCGAAAGTTTTAGGCAAGCTCTGCCGGGGCAGGGTTAAATCGCAGGCGAACGAAATACATCCACAGGGCCAGCGACAGAAAGGTATTTACATAAAAAAGGTAGCCCACCGGAACTACAACCAGGTTGTAGAACAAGACCAGGGTCAGCTTGAGAGAAGCCAGCCCCCACATGGCAGGGTCCATGGATTTTCTGATCCGGGGTACAGCGAACAGAGAAAGGAGTAAAAACGGAGCGCCTGCGGTAGCCCAAAGCTGAAGGCGGAACAGGAAGGGCACCTGGGCATCGGAGAAAAATTTAGAAAAGCCCAGATTCACATGGGCGTATTCGGGATCAATTTTCCGGTTCTGAAGGGCAAACTCAGGGTATTTACTGGGAATGGAAGCGAACCAGGAGAAGTTTTCGAAGCCGTAAGGGATCAGGAAAAAGAGGAGCACGGCTACCGAAGCGGTAACTGTGATCCAGATGGCCTGCTTCCGGCTTTCGAAAAAGAACACATAAAGGCCATAGGCGGGCACCCAAAACAGGAAAGAATAGCGGCTCAGCAGGCAACCTGCTATAGCCAGTCCGATGACTACGGGATTTTTCCGGGTGAGGGCATAGGCCAGAAAGAGGTAAAAGCCTGCCACTACCCCCTCTTCGGAGAATCGGATCACGCGCTCGACTTTCTCTTCCCATATCGAAACGCTGAGGATATATGCCGGAATTGCCACGAGCAGGAATAGCCAGTGGTTCTGGCGGAAGGTGGGCGCTATTTTCCATACAGCAAAAAGCCCCAGCAGGATACCTGCCACACTCCCCCATCGGATGTCCATGCCTGCGAGTTCAAAGGGGACAAAGGGTGCCCACATGCCGGGGAGGTAAATGGGGCGATTATTCCATATCTCCGGGATGACCGCGTATATATCTTTGCCTGTAAGGAATCGCTGGCACATGACCCGGATGATCGGCATCATGTCTGCCTGGAGGTAATTGAGGGGATAGGTAGAGATAATGGCCTGCCCGACGCGGATAAACTCGGCGCTGAGCCATGCGAAAGCGAGCCATTTAAGACCGGATACAATCCAGGAGCTTCTGCTACGCCAGGGATCGGGCAAGAGGGAACCTTTTACCTGGGTTTTGAAAAACAGGGGTAAAAGGGCAATGACCACACCGGAAACAAAGTATAGAATGGAAGTGCGGGGCGTATGCGCTCTGTCGAGAAGATATACTGCGTGAGACATGGACTCCAGCCAGACAGCGGCAAAAAGGACTATTGCTGCAAGGTAAAGGCCCAGATTTCGCTTTATATATAGCATACAAAAGATGGCTTATGCTCGTTTATGGGTGAATGTCTCTGCAAACTACTTTCTTTCTTTAACTTCACCGAAAATACCATTCAGGAATGAAAGCAAAGCTCTGGCAACACCCCCGTTTTTACGACTGGCTTATGGCTGGTCTGCTGCTGTTTTT
>RDXT01000637.1 GCA_004292985.1 Bacteroidota bacterium | reverse complement strand
CTCACATTGCCCAGCGTATCGGACACCGTCACGGTATAACATCCGGCAGCGGCTACGCCCGCCTCCGCCACATCTATTAATAAGGTAGTGTCCTGACCAAAGTCGCTGTAGCTCAGCCGGGCCACCACAATAAAGGGCCCGCCCGCCTGCTCGGTAAACATAATCACCAGCGAGTCGGCATCTGCATCGCAGCCCAGCAGGGACTTACGCAGGGTTACGCGGTGCTGCGCATCGGTGCAGGAACCTTCGGCACTTACCTCAGGCGGACATGGCGGCTCGTCGTCGCGCGCAAAGTCACAGGACACCTGCGAGTCATTGATCAGCGGGTCTTTGATGTCGGGCTGGTTGTGGCTGCCCACAGAGCGGATAAAATAGCAGTACTCCACCGAAGGGTTAAGGCCCGGATCGCGGTAGGTATGCACATTGCCGCCTGTCCCTGTGACTGTGGCAATCAGCACAAAGGCCCCGCCCGCTTCCGAGCGATATACTTCATAGCTGCTGTTGGCCCAGGGCACATACTCCTTCCATTCGAGGTCAATAAAATTGTTCCCGCCCCCCTGGGCCACCAGATAGATGCTGGAGCCAATGTGGGTATCTTCAGAGGTGTTGACCAGCAGACCGAGGGCGTCGTACACCTCTACTCTATAATTATAGCCCCGGATTTCGGTATCGAGGTTGAGATCGAAATAGGTGGTGTCGCTATAATTTCTGTCTGCAATCCGGATGGCTGGGTACGTATTGTTATTTGCCCGGAAAATGCGATAGATATAGGGTTTCGGGAAAAAGGAGTCAATCGCGGGCTGCGACCAGCTCAGGAAAATCTGGCCCGTAGCTGCCGAAGTAACCGAAACGCTGTCATTGGTCAGGTAAATCGGCTCATTGTTGATCTCCACACAGGCGACATTCGTGGCGCAGCTCTCCAGAATCGGGAATCCCCGGAGCTGGGGCACGTCATACATCGCCGTAATGACATAGCAGATTTTTTCGCCCAGAGCACCGCTGAGGTTGCGCAGAGAGTCCACAAAGGTCGTATTGGTCCAGCCGCTCTGGTAAGCGACCAGGGTAAATCCGGCATCTATGGGCTTCATATCACAGCAGATGCTGTCCTGCATCCAGGAAGAGGAATCCAGAATCCGGTAAATATTGTAGCCCTGCACGCGGTCACCGCAGGGGGTAGGCAGCCAGCTCAGGGTAATGGTCCGCGAGCCTTTGGTGGCGGTAAGTGCCTCAGGCGCAGGCGGTATCACGCGGATCACAACCGCTTTGTTGGCGGTGAGGGTGGTCGTGACGGAGTTGGGCAGCGAATAGTTTTTGTTGTCGCTGGCATAAAAGTCCACCTGGTAGGGCTGACTTCGGATGTTGTCGCAGTCCGTGATCCAGGTAAGGGTGCCCTTGATCGTATCTACCGGAGCGATGCCGTTGTTTTTGGTGGAGACAGGTAAGCCTGTGAAATTGAAGGAGTTACCGGGAATGCTGTCCACCACACGGCCATTGATGACGGGTGGATTGGGGGTAGAGAAAGGTCCGTTAATTCCGATACCGGCATTGTTCAGTTCCAGGTAAAGGCTGTCGCTGAGGTCGGGGTCCCAGGCTTTAAAGTTAAATTTCAGGGTATCGCCTGCGCGCACGCAGGTATCCTGGATCGTCTCGATCACTGGGGGGTTGTTGGGGCAGTCTTTCACCCAGACGGCCATGTCGCGGATCACATAGCCCAGCAATTGTCCGTTGCGCCACTCCTCTACTTTATATCCAAAATTATAAATCCCCACTTCGAGGGGCACATTCCAGGTAACCAGACCTGTAATGGAGTCCATGGTGAAGCTGCTCACGCCAAAAGAGGCATCATCGGGCCAGCGG
This sequence comes from Bacteroidota bacterium, assembly GCA_004292985.1. Classification (GTDB taxonomy): domain Bacteria; phylum Bacteroidota; class Bacteroidia; order J057; family J057; genus RDXT01. Next base: position 5,336 of record RDXT01000637.1, on the reverse strand, counting down.
TATCCGTTTGCGATGATCGGGAAGTTGCTCTGGGCCGGGTCATAATGGTACGATGGCACGAGGCTATACGAAAGAGAGTCGCCATCGGGATCAAATCCGCCCGGATTGTGGGTCCAGAGTTTGCCCGCGCAGGCATCGTCGAGGGGTTCGTTGAGCAGGCGGGGGGTATTATTGCTTCCGATGATGGGCGGCGTAATAAAGAGGCGTGTGCCTACAAAAAAAGCCTGCTCTTCCGGATTGTTGATATTGACCACAGAGCCATGCCGGGCGATGTCGTAGTAAAAGATGTCATATTCGCCCGCTCCGGGAAAAATGAAGGTGGTGATGTAGAGATTTTTTTTCACCGTGCCTTTGACCTCGACCCCGGCTCTGGGGTTGTTGATGCTGCAATCGCTGGGCGGATTGGCGAGGGGGCCACCGTTGGCGCGGGGCACATCTTCGATCAGCGCCAGGCGGATGGGGTTCACACCGAGGGTCCATATTTCTATATCAGCCGAACATCGGTCCACGCCGGCCGGGGCAGGGTCGGTATAGGTTGTAACAGTTATCTCATAACTGTTGGGGTTTGAGGGGTCATTTTGCACAGCCGTGATCTGCCCGGCCAGGTTGTGGGTGGCATAGAGGGGCTGCAGGCCCGGCCCGAAAGCCAGACAACTGAGGGCAAGGATATAAAAGGGACGCAACAGGGTGTTAGATTGCATGGGTTTAGCCAGGAAAGATCATTGAGGCGGAATATACAATAAAGAACGATCAGGAGGTACAGGAAGTTTCTGAAGAGTGTTGAGAAATTATTTAAGGGTCATTTGCAAATTTTCAGGAAAAGCCCGTACTTGCACAGCCTTTTGAAAAACTCGTTATCAGGAATGGATTCAATTAGTTATAAGACCCTGTCAGCCAACCGTAGCACGGTGGAAAAGCAGTGGATCGTAGTGGATGTGCAGGGCCTTGTACTGGGTCGTGCTGCCAGCCGTGTGGCACATATCCTGCGTGGCAAGCATAAGCCATCCTTCACCCCTCACGTAGATTGCGGCGACTATGTCATCGTGATCAATGCCGATAAGATTCGTCTTACCGGTCGCAAGCTGCAGCAGAAAGAGTACGTTCACTACACCGGATTTATGGGTGGACAGCGTTTTACCTCTGCCTCCAAGATGCTCACTGAAAAGCCCGAGCGTATGTTTGAGCTGGCAGTGAAGCGTATGCTCCCTAAAAACCGTCTGGGCGAAACTGTCCTCGGCAACCTCCGGGTATATGCAGGTGCCGAGCATCCGCACGCTGCCCAGCAGCCCATTCCGCACGAAATCGTATTTAAACCCACCGGCAATTAATAAGCTGTTTCATTCATGAGCCAGGTCATCCAAGTAGGTCGCAGAAAACAAGCCGTAGCGCGTGTTTTCGTTAATGAAAGCGGCGCAGGAAAAATACAAATTAACCAGCGGGAACTGACTACCTACTTCCCTCAGGAACTTCTCCAGATGAAAGTTATGGAGCCATTCCGGGTGCTGGATATTAATGCTTCTCAGTTCGACATTACGGTAAACGTAGATGGCGGCGGAATCAACGGCCAGGCTGAAGCTATCCGCCTTGGCATCTCCCGCGCCCTGATGATATTTACCCCCGATTTCCGTCCCCCGCTCAAAAAAGCAGGTCTGGTTACACGGGACTCACGTCGTGTGGAGCGTAAAAAACCAGGTAAACGCAAAGCACGCAAGAGCACACAATTCTCCAAACGATAACCGAGGATCCGACTTAATATGGAGTTACCTACTTACCAGGATTTGCTGGACGCCGGTGTTCACTTCGGACACCTCCGTAAAAAATGGAATCCGCACATGGCTCCCTACATTTTCATGGAGCGTAATGGGATTCACATCATTGACCTCAACAAAACCCAGCGTATGCTGGATGAGGCTGCCCGTGTTGCCAGACAACTGGCCTTCTCCGGACGCAAAATTTTGTTTGTCGCTACCAAAAAGCAGGCACGCGAGATCGTCGAGGCAGAAGCCAAACGCGTAAATATGCCCTACGTAACTGAGCGCTGGCTCGGTGGTATGCTTACCAACTTCGCTACGGTTCGCAAAAGCATCAAAACGATGAAAAACATCGAAAAGATGAGAACCGACGGTACTTGGGAGCGACTGAACAAAAAAGAGCGACTGATGCTCTCCCGCGAACAGGCCAAGCTGGAAAAAGTACTCGGTGGTATCGCCGACCTGAGCCGCCTGCCTTCTGCTCTGTTCATCGTGGACATCAAAAAAGAACACATCGCTGTCGCTGAAGCCCAGAACCTGGCTATCCCTACCATCGCTATGGTGGATACCAACAGCAACCCCAACCAGGTTGACTTCCCGGTTCCGGCCAATGACGACGCGACCAAGTCTATCCAACTCATCATGCGCACCATCACCGATGCCATCATCGAAGGCACCGAAGAGCGTAAGCGCAAGCGTGAAGACGAAAAGGTGAAAAAAGAAGCCGATCGCCAGCGCGGTGTAGAAGTGGTGGACACCAAAGAAGAAGAAGAGGAAGGGTGATCTTCATCCGCACTCTGAATGTATATAAAACCTCCGGAAGTCATTCCGGAGGTTTTTGCTTTGAATCGAGCAGCGAATTGCTTTTCTTTTACGTCTTCTCAAAAAACACCTGTATGCAACGCATCTTATTGACGATCCTGCTGGGTTTGGCCTTCGGTCTGGCACAAGCCCAGTCTCATAACATGGAAGATGTAGTCTATCTGAAAAATGGCTGGATCATCCGGGGCACCATTAAGCAGATCATCCCTGACAGTGTCCTGACCATCGAAAGCGAAGGCCGGAATGTGTTTGTATTTAAATGGGAAGAAGTGCTCCGCATGGCCCAGGAAGAAGCGCCCCGCCGCCGGGGAGGAGACAGAGGACCTGCCGCCTATCCTGAAAAACACTACTACGGCACGGCACGCATCGCTGTGCTGGCCGGGAGCAATGCCAGCACCTTTTACTACGGCAACAATGGCTCGATGAGCCTGCAAACCTCCCACGGCTACCGCTTCAGCCACTGGCTGCAGGCAGGCGTAGGAACTGATATTACGTTTTACAACAACGGACTGATGCTGCCGCTCTATGGAGAACTCCGGAGCGACCTCAAAGCGGCTGCCGTTTCGCCCCAGCTGTATGTAAAAGGCGGGTATTCGCTGCCCTTATATCAAAATGCATCTGATCCCTGGGGCGGCACCCAGAACTATAAAGCCTATGGAGGTATCAACATGGAAGCAGGTGTGGGTATGCGTCTTCAGACACATGGCCCCGCTGCCTGGCTGCTCAGCGCAGGCTACCACATGCAGGCCAAACGAGACACTTATACCAACTGGGGTGGTGCGGAAATCGAGGAAAACTATGTTTTCCGCCGCCTGAGCATCGCCGCCGGGATCATATTCTAAGAGACTATTCGTTCTTTCCCCTCGTTTTGTCCACAGATTGGTACCCGTTGCATACCCTCACAGGTTGCAACGGGTATTTTTCATAGGCTGGATTCTCCCGGCTCAGCCCGCAAAGCCAGAAGGTGCTGCCCCGCGCATTGCGGATTTCGCGGCGGTGGCGGCAGGTATGGCAGAGCGACTGTGGGTACATATATGAGCCTTACTCCACCCAATCGGCGATGAAGATATTGGTGTGGCGCGTTTCGCCGTTGTTGCGGTTGGAGGCGAAGACCAGCGTTTTGCCATCGGGCGAAAACATGGGGAAGGAGTCGAACTCCGTGTCATAGGTTACGCGCTCCAGGCCTGTGCCATCGAGGTTGATGAGGTAGAGGTTAAAGAGCCGCCCGCCTTCGGAGGCATGGTTGGAGGCAAAGAGGATCTTATTTCCCAGCGGATGAAAATAGGGTGCCCAGTTGGCCTTGCCGAGCTGGGTAATCTGCTTCAGGTCCGAGCCGTCCACGTTGCAGGTATAAAGTTCCATGTTGGTAGGGGCTACGAGGCCCTGTGCCAGCAAGTCTTTATATTCTTTCACATCTTCGGGGGTCTGCGGGCGCGATGCGCGGAAGACCAGTTTGCTGCCGTCGGGCGAAAAGAAAGCGCCGCCATCATAGCCGAGGCCATTTGTTACCTGCTTCACATCGCTGCCGTCTATGTTCATCGTGTAGAGGTCAATGTCGCCGTTGCGGGTAGAGGTAAAGACGATGCGGTCACCTTTGGGAGAAATCGTTGCCTCGGCATCATATCCGGGGCTGTCGGTGAGCTGCTGTACGATCTGGCCTGCGGTGTCGGCCACAAAAATATCGAAGGTCTCATAAATGGCCCATACGTATTTGCGGATTTTGGCGCGGTCGGGCGCAGGCGGGCAGGAGTCGGCTTTGTGGTGGGTCGAAGCGTAGAGAATGTGCTGACCATCAGGCATATAGTAGGAGCAGGTGGTGCGGCCTTTGCCATTGCTGAGGGGGTGCAGGGTAAATGTTTCTCCGGCTACAGGCACTTTTCCCCAGAAAATCTGATCGCAGGCTACGCCTTCTTCCGGGCGCGTGCGCTGGAGGGTGAGGTACTTGCCATCGGCGCTGAAATAGGCCTCGGCATTGTCGCCGCCAAAGGTGAGCTGGCGGATGTTTTTGAGATGTTTTTCCTCCGGATAGCGCAGGGTATCAGCTACTTGCGTCGCTGCGGCAGGCGGCTGGGGAGCGGAAGTACAGGCCGCCAGCACAGATACAGCGACCAGAAGTATATATAGCAGGGAACGATTCATAGGTCTGTTATTGCGTTTAGGGCGGCAAATTACAGATTATTTTTCTCCCAGGCATCCCAGGCAACACTTTCGACGTTCCCTATATCGAACCAAACTACTAAAGTTGCCATATTTTCTGGTGCTATGGGAGAGACCTGAGAGGTCTCTCTTTTTTTGTTTGGGGGTATGATAAAGCAGACAGGATTTACGGGATTTAAATCGCCGGAATAAAATCAGACAGGATTAACGGGATTTACAGGATGAGGATCGCCGGAGGAAGCAGCGGTACCGTATATTTTTACATCAAAATAGACAGCCGGAGGCAGCGGTACAGCGTACCGCTATCTTTGTAGCATAGAATGCCCTCTTATATTTTGTTCCCAAATCCGGCCTGGAAGGCCATTCGGCAATCCTCACCGCATCAGCGTAATCGTCCCCTCCCGCTCTACCTTATGCCCCAGCAGGTCCCTGGCATAGAGGCGATATACATACACCCCCTCGGGTGCGGGACGGCCATCGGGACCGGTGCCATTCCATATAAAATCGGGGCTGTCTGAGCGGAACATCTCCTGCCCATAGCGGTTGTAGATGCCGAAACTCATCTGCTGGATCAGGCGGGCCACCACAAAAAAGCGGTCGTTAAAC
>RDXT01000440.1 GCA_004292985.1 Bacteroidota bacterium | reverse complement strand
ATGGACATGAGCGAATTTACCTTCAGCGATTTCCGGCTGCGTTTTGTCTATGACGACGAAGGCGGCTGGGGCTGGGGCATGGGCGTAGATAATTTCAGGCTTCTGGGACGGAAGGGAGACTGCGGGGATGGCAAATGTGAGACGGGTGAACTGGGCGGTGGTTGTGATGCCGATTGCCGGGCAGCGGCACCTTCTCCGTTCTGGATTCCGCCGGGCACCAACCTCGAAGGTGCAAGCGTGGCCTGGCGCTCCTTTAAGGGCAACACCCCCTGCGACGATTGCAGCGAGGAAATCACCCTGGGATTTGACTTTACCTTTTACGGTCAGACTTACAAGAAGGCTTTCCTCAACTCCAATGGCAACCTCACTTTTCTGGCGGATTTTATTGAATATACCCCTGCACCCTTCTGCATCGAAAGTCCAGGGATGATTGCGCCCTTTTTTGCCGATGCCGACCTCCAGCGCGGGGGTAAAATTGAGTGGTATGCCGATCCGCAGCACCATTATTTCATCGCTACCTGGACCGCTGTGGGCTATTTTGGCTGCCAGGGGGCCTGTGCGCTTCGCAATACCTTTCAGGTGATTCTGACCGATGGCAGCATCCGCTATATCAACGGGGAGATTGTGCCTCAGGGGGCAACGATCCTGTTTGTCTATGGCGATATGCAATGGACTGCGGGCAGCTCTTCGGGAGGAAGCGCCGGTCTCGGCGGTGCGCCTGCCACTGTGGGGGTCAACCTCGGCGATGGCGCTTTGTGTATGGATCATGGCGCTTTTGACCGGGAAGGCTATATCTATTATGGAAACTCCCAGGACGAAGGCTGCGAACCCAATGCCGTTAGCCACCTGGATCATCGCTGCCTCTTTTTTAATGGCGAGACGGGACAAAGTATCGTCCCCGGCACGGCTGTTCATGTGCAGTTGCTGAGCCAGCCCGGCGGCCACCAGATCATCTGGCAAACCGAGCGCCCCGACCTGGTGAATACCTTCCGCATCGAGCGTTCACAGGATAGCCTCGCTTTCCTTACCCTGCTCGAAGCGCCTCCCGGCGACCTGACGCAGAATCCGCCCGGCGTATTTACCCATACCGATACCCGCTATCCGGGTGGCAAGGTCTATTACCGCATCCTTTCGCAGCTCAAAGACGGCACGCTGATCTATTCCGAAACAGCTGAAATTGAATCGGCCATTCGCCCGGATGATGCTTATCCTTCAGACACTGCACTCAATCTGAAAGTGGGACCCAATCCCTTCAGCGAGTACATAGACGTATCTTTTTCGCTGGAAAAAACCGCCTCCGTACGTTATCTGCTCACAGATATGAGCGGCAGGGCCTTTGCCAGCGGAGATATAGACGCCGTGACAGGCAGCAATACCTTCCGCATACAGACCGGAAGTTTGCCCGCAGCGATGTTTGTGATCACGCTTTTTGAAGGCAGCCGAAAGGCTCACAGGAACCTCGTCAAGCAATAAAGGCAGCTTCTTATCATTTTTCTGCCTGCGGTTATACGCTAAAGGCAAAGCTTGCGTATATTTGTTCAACACCCGAACAAATGTATCGCAAACGACATGCACTCCTTGCTCTGCTCTTCCTTTTGGCTGCGAATGGGCTTCATGCTCAGATAGATACAATTTCCGGAGTCATTAACTCATATACCCGTGTCAGTGCCGTGAATCCTGCCGGAGCGGTCACGGTGCTGCAACCCTCTCTGTTTGCCATCGGCGATCTGGCTTTGCTGATCCAGATGCAGGGCGCGCAGATTTCCACAGCCAATAGCAATACATTTGGCAGCATCAGTTCGCTGAATGGAGCGGGCAATTATGAGTTTGTAAGTGTCTGCGATGTGAATACGACCACAGGAGAAATCCAGTTTGAAAATGCCGTGGTCAATACCTATAACCCTGC
>RDXT01000439.1 GCA_004292985.1 Bacteroidota bacterium | reverse complement strand
CCTACGGTTGTAGGGACATTTACAATGGTTTATAAATTCGGAGCGGGTAGTTGTTTGACAACCGACACCATGCTCGTCATGGTAAACCCGTTACCTGTGGCCAATGCCGGAAGTGATTTATCCCGTTGCATTGATGCTGCGCCTTTTGACCTCAACGGATTGCCTGCGGGCGGATCATGGTCCGGATCAGGTATCACCAACGCCACATTGGGAACCTTCAACCCGGCTACTGCAGGCGCTGGTGTTCACACCATTACGTATTCATATACCGATCCGGTGACCGGTTGTATCGGAACGGATCAGTTAAGCGCTACCGTGTTTGCGCTTCCGGTTGTAAATGCAGGAATTGATACTTCTTTGTGTAATCAACCGCTACCGATTCAACTCAACGGAACGCCTGCTGGTGGAACATGGACGGGTGCAAACATAACCGCCGGCGGACAATTTACTCCTGCCGGAGTAGCGTCAACTACTGTCACCTATACGTTCACAAATGCAAACGGCTGTACCAACTCCGACACCCGAATCGTAAACGTTGTAGCGCCTGTTCCATCCAACGCCGGACCCGATCTGGAAGCTTGTATCGACGCTGCAAACGTGGTTCTCAATGGTAGTCCTGTTTCAGGAACATGGACTGGTCCGGGAGTGACATCAGGCGGTGTTTTCGATCCTACCGTGGCAGGAACCTTTCAGTTAATCATTTCCAACGGAGCCGGGAACTGTCTCGTGCGCGACACGATGCTCTTTACCGTAAATCCGTTACCAATTGTAAACGCGGGAACAGATTTCTCCAATTGTGTAAGTGATCCGGGCTTCAACCTAAACGGAACGCCAGTGGGTGGAACATGGGCAGGAGCCGGAATTACCAATGCCGCGTTAGGAACCTTTAATCCTACTGCAGCCGGAGTTGGAGGTCATACCCTCACCTATTCTTACACCGATCCTGTAACAGGATGCGTAAACAGTGATCAATTGGTTGCAACTATTTTAGCTTTGCCTGCAGCAAATGCCGGTATTGACACAACAGTTTGTGATCAGCCCTTCCCTATTCAGTTGAGTGGTTCACCGGCTGGCGGAACATGGACAGGAGCCAACATCACCGCGGGTGGTATTTTCACTCCCGCAGGAATTGGTCCAACTGTTGTGACGTATACTTTTACAAACGCCAACGGCTGTACCAACGCAGATACGCGAACGATAACCATTATTGCACCTACACCTTCAAATGCCGGACCAGATTTGGAAGCGTGTATTGATGCAGCAAACGTGGTATTGAACGGAACGCCTGTTTCAGGAACATGGACCGGTCCGGGAGTGACATCTGGTGGCATTTTCGATCCGACAACAGCGGGAACCTTTCAGTTAATCATTTCCAACGGAGCCGGAAACTGCCTCGTACGCGACACGATGCTCTTTACCGTAAATCCGTTACCAATAGTAAACGCAGGCATTGATTTTTCAAATTGTGTCAACGATCCCGGCTTTAATCTGGTCGGCACTCCTGTCGGAGGAACATGGTCGGGAACAGGAATCACCAATGCCGGTTTGGGAACATTTAATCCAACAACGGCAGGCCCGGGAATCCATACTCTTACTTATTCCTTCACCGATCCCGTTACCGGATGTGTAAACAACGATCAACTTGTCGCCACCATTTTTGCCTTGCCGATTGTAAACGCTGGAAACGATACAACGCTTTGTGATCAACCGTTCCCAATTCAGGTCAATGGTTCACCTGCAGGCGGAACGTGGTCTGGAGCCAATATCACTGCGGGCGGAATCTTCACGCCATCCGGAGTTGGTTCTACCATTGTTACCTATACGTTCACGAATGCAAACGGCTGTCTTAACTCAGATGCAAGAACCATCACCGTTGTAGCTCCTGTGCCATCAAACTCCGGACCGGACCT
>RDXT01000636.1 GCA_004292985.1 Bacteroidota bacterium | reverse complement strand
GCATCTGGGGCACATAGAGGCCACCGGTGCTGTTTACGCCGTCCACAACTACTTTAAGATTGGCTTTTTCGATGGCAAAACGATCTACCAGCTTCAGTTCGAGGATTTTAGCGATATGCGCCGTTACCTGATCGTTGCGCTGGGAAATGCGGCCCAGTTCGCGCACAGGCTTAAAGCTGAAATACCGGTTTTTGAGAATCTCCAGAATTTCGAGGCCGTCTTTTTCGGTAACAAACTCTCCCTTGTGGTTGAGCAGCTTGAGCGCGTTCCATTCTACCGGATTGTGCGAAGCCGTGAGTACGATCCCCCCGGCAGCCTGAAGCTCAGGCACAGCAACCTCCACCGTGGGTGTGGTCGAAAGGCCCAGATCAATCACATGAAAGCCCATACCTACCAGCGTGGAGCTGACAAGCTGGCTCACCATTTCTCCCGAAGGACGCGCATCACGTCCGATGACTACCGTGCGACCATCCGTTTTGAGTTGGAGCCATGCACCATACGCAGAAGCAAAGTTTACAATATCAACCGGAGTAAGGTTACCGCCAGGCTCACCGCCGATGGTGCCCCGCGTACCTGAGATAGAGGAGATTAAAGCCATATTTGGGCGCTTTTGGGCCAAAGATAAGTCAATTTCGGAATTGTATGGGCGAAGAGGTAAGAATTCTGCATTTTGTTGTGTCAATGGTATATTGAGCCGCATTTTCACCCAATGATTATCGCATGAACGAAACCGGATCCTGGCAGGCAGCTGTAATCGCCCGCTGCGAAAAAGACCTCCTGACCCCTACCCGGATTCATCCGCTGAGAAACTTCGGACCCCATGTCTGGATAAAGCGGGAAGATGAAAACGGGTTTGGCATCTCCGGCTGCAAAAAACGAAAATACGCTTCCCTCCTACCCTGGCTTGAGCAGCAAAACCCCAGAAAAGCGCTGCTGATCGGCGGGGCGCGATCCAACCATATCAGTGGGTTTCTTCAGTTGCTGAATGAAAAAGGCTTCGAAACGAAATTATACCTTAAAGAAAACCATAGCCCCGCTGCACAGGGTGGAAATGCATTTCTGACTTCCCTGCTCTCTTCACCCGGCCAGATCCGCACCCTCAGCAAAAGCGAATGGCCGCAGGCAGCAGAAATAGCAGCATCGGAAAACCCTGAGTATCAAGTTATTCCGGAGGGAGGCACCTGTCTCTGGGCGCTTCCGGGCGCCTGTACCCTGATGAGCGATATAATCCGAAACGAAACAGAATCCGGTATTTTTTTCGATCATATAATAATAGACTCCGGCACTGCCCTGATGGCGACCTCACTGATCTGGATGAATGCCCTGGCAGGCAGAAAAAGCCAGATTCATTGTGTCATGATGGCGGGCGATGAACCCTGGTTTCAGCAGCAGATGGAGCAGGTGAAAAAATGGTTTCAGGAGCTGTTTCCGGCGTATAAACTCCCTGAAATTCCGCCGCCGCTGCTGTATTTTCCCTCGTCCGGGCGTGCTTTTGGCAGCGTAACACAATCCGTAAAAGACGAAATTCTCCGGATGGCGAGGGAAGAAGGGATTCTGACGGATCCGGTATATACAGCAAAATTATGTATGACAGCAAGGCAAATCATTCAACAGCAATCACTTACGGGAAATATTCTCATCATTCATTCCGGCGGGGGCAGCGGATTAATGGGATTTTCGGGAATCGGAACCGACAGATAATTGCGCTTGCAAATTGCCTCAACAGGCACGTAACTTGTGCACAAAATTCTTCCCCAAGATGAAAATATTTCTGCGTATCGTAGCCGCTCTGCTGGGCATCTCTCTGATCACCTACTTTGCCGGCCCTCAGCCCAAAGATCCGGTGCTGAATGCACAAGTGCCCGCACTAAGCGAGGACCTCCGCAGCCTCGAAACCAGCATCCGCGACCGCGAAGCCGCCAATCCGGCAGTGAAGCCCGGTTGCGAAGCCCAAATCGTATGGCTCGACTCCCTGAATCCCGCCAAAACCCCCTATTCTGTGGTCTATATCCACGGATTCAGCGCCAGCCATGTCGAAGGCAGCGACCTCGCCAAAGAATTTGCCCGCCGCTATGGCTGCAACCTCTATCTGGCACGCCTCCAGGCGCATGGCCTCGACCGCGAAGAGCCTATGCTGGAAATGACCGCAGATTCGCTGTACCAGTCGGCGGTAGATGCGCTGGCTGTCGGCAAAAAAATCGGCGAAAAAGTGATCCTGATCAGCACCTCGACCGGGGGTACACTTTCGCTGGAAATGGCCGCCAATTTACCCGAGTCTGTGGATGGATTAATCCTGTATTCGCCTAATATTCAGATATTTGGCTCTACTGCCGCAATGCTGGCACGCCCCTGGGGACTCCAGTTGGCCCGCACCGTTACCGGCGGAAATTACCGCGGATGGGACGGCAGCGAATATGAGCAGAAATACTGGACCACCCGCTACCGCCTCGAAGCCGTGGTCGAACTCCAGAATCTGGTCGAAAACAGCATGAAACCCGAAACCTTCGCCAAGGTAACACAGCCTGTGATGCTGGGCTATTATTATCAGGACGATGTACACCAGGACAGCACCGTTTCAGTGGCAGCTATGCTGAATATGTATGAGCAATTGGGTACGCCTGAAGCTCAAAAACGGAAAGTAGCTTTTGCCGGAGCACGGGCGCACGTGATCGCTAATCCGGTGATTTCCAAGGCTTTCGAGAATGTGAAAATGGAAAGCTTCCGTTTTGCAGAGGAAATTCTGGGTTTCCGCCCCCGATAATCCGGAGATAGTCCAGGTGACTTTTTCCCGGGCTTTCGTCCCATTGTCAAACACTATTCACCTCTTTTCATAATTCCCTTCATTGACATGCAAACGTATCTGGAACAGTTTACAGCGATGGCCGTAGCCTTCGCGCCGAAACTCGCATTGGCCCTCCTGACCCTGATTGTGGGCTTCTGGCTTGCAAACAAAGTCAGCAGCCTGATGGGTGCCGCTATGCGTACCCGCAAGGTGGACGAGACCATTATCCCCTTTCTCAGCTCGATCGTCAGCGTATTGCTGAAAGTGATGGTGCTGGTGAGCGTAGCGGGAATGATTGGTATCGAAACGACCTCTTTTGCGGCGCTGATCGCGGCTGCGGGTCTGGCCATCGGTCTGGCGCTTCAGGGAAGCCTTGGGCATTTTGCGAGCGGTGTGCTGCTGCTGGTTTTCCGTCCCTACAAAGTGGGTGATCTGGTTACGGTAGCAGGTTTTACCGGCGAGGTGGAGTCGGTACAGGTATTTAATACAGTACTGAAAACCCTTGATAATAAGCGCATTATCGTACCCAATGGCGCCATTACCTCCGGCCCGATGACCAATATCTCCGGTCAGGGAACGATCCGCGTGGATATGATTTTTGCTGTTGACGGCGGTCAGGACATAGACAGCGTGCGCCAGTCTGTGCAAAAAGCTGCGGATAAAAGCCCTCTGATCCTGAAAGACCCGGCAGTTGATATTCTGGTCAACAGCCATGAACCCGGAACGATGAAATTTGATGTACGCCCCTGGTGCAAGTCTGAGCACTACTGGGATGTGTATTATTTCATGCAGGAAAATGTGAAAAAACAATTTGATGCTGACGGTATCCGCGGCCCAAAACCTGCAATGGATATTTCGCTGAGCAATCAGAATTAAGGAATATCTCTCCTTACGCAATATCCCTTCTGTAGCGCGGCTGCAGAAGGGATTTGTTTTTCAGGAATGTATCCTGTTGTCAATCAAGGCATTATGCGGCATAGGCCTGAGCAGGTTCTTCTACTCCCGAACTGTACATCCGGCAAAACTGAAGGGTATCGTAATCAAATCCCAGCACTTCCCGCGCTTCCCGAAGCAGACCCGATTTTACCTGGCGAAAATATTCGCTTCCTTTATTCAGCACTTTCGGATCCACATGCTGCTCGATCCAGGGTTTCATATTAATCATCCCAACGGTGTGCAGCGTGTCGAGGCAGGTGATAACAGTAGAGGTTTTTACTTTCCGGCGGCGGGCCATTTCTTCAATCTGAATGCCGGATTCAAACATTTCCCGGATTTTGCGGTGGCTGTATGAATATGCGCGGGTGTAAATGCCACTTTGGTCGTCTTCTGCTTTTTTAACGGCGATTTCTTTTACCACATTCAGAATCTGGCGGCGGGTAGAATTTTTGGTCTTTTCCATACCGGAGATTTTTGACAATTCCTCCTCCGTAACGGGGAGTTTCCGGCTGATTTGCTGGAGGGTATATGTGCCAAGTACTTCATATACAGGCTTTCCCAGTTCTGTGGCGATTTTCCGGCGTAGTTCTTTCAGGCTGCGGCTCAGCTCCAGTTCATACCATTTTACCCGGAGATCGTCTTCCATCACAATGATCGGTTCCGGATTGCTCAAAAAGGTTTTTCCCTTTTCACTCAGTTCCAGGGTACCGAAATCTGCTTTTTCTATTTGAATATATCCGGCATCTATCATCCAGAATACCAGGCAGTTAACAAATCCGTAGCTGCTGTCTTCCAGCATGGCGAAGGTTTCTATTTCGCGGTGTTCTTCTTTTCGCAAAGGATATTTTTCATCTCCTCTCAGGATTTGTACCAGATAGGTAACGCCATAATTGCGGTCGAGCAGCAGCAGGGTTTTCAGCACATGCAGCACATCGCGGGTAATGTCTTGTTCGAGGTTTTCATTTTCAGCGTAAGCCATTGTAAGTCAAGGTTATAGGGTAGATAATAAGGATGTATACAAGAGAAATAAAAGCTCAGGAAGCCATTTTTAATTCGTCCTGGCGGGAGGCAAAATCAGATACGTAGAGTTTGCAGAGGCGAAGGGTATTCCAGTCGAGGCCCAGGGATTCGTAGGCTTCGCGCAGGCGGCCTGTCTGGTTATTGCGAAAAAATTCAGTGCCTTTCCGGAGAATTTCGGGGGCCAGGTTCCGCTCGATCCAGGGGTGAAGGTTGATACGTCCGGCGCGGTGTAAGTCGCTGAGCATCACGCGGATACTATCTGTTTTCACATTTCTGCGGGCAGCGATTCCCTCTACATCCATGCCTGATTCGAAAAGGTGTTTCACATCCTGATACGCAGGCTGAAGGGTGCGTTTGTAGAGGAAATTTTCCTGAAATACGGCCTGCTGTTCCTGCACCCCGGCAATGGTTTTCAAAATGGCCGGCCCAAAACGGTTTGCGCTGTAGCTTCCAAATCCGGGCAACTCGATCAGCTCTGCAAGCGTAGCAGGTTTTACGCGGACCAGATGGAGCAGGCTGTGGTCATTAAATATGCGGTAGGGCGGTACACTCAGCTCGCGGCTAAGTTGCAGGCGGAGCTGGCGAAGCTCGACCATTAACACCTTGTCAAAACGGGCGGTGCGGAGCTGACGGCTGCTGATTTCCAGCGCAGTGGGGTGCTTCAGAAAGTCGCGCCCGGCCTCTGTAATCGTCAGAGCGCCTGTCCGCTGCTCCCGCACGGCCAGCAGACCCAGGTCTAACAAGCTGGTAACCAGATTGCTGACACGCTCGTAGGTCTGTTGGGCCATCGCGCCATAGGTAGGAAGGCCGGCATGTGCCTCACTGCGCAGCTCGTAGCGGTCCTGGCCCCGCAGCACCTGTACCAGATAATTCATCCCGAATTTCTGATCGAGCAGGTCCACCGTGCGGAGAATAATCACAGCGTCATCACTGACATTCACGGTGCGGGGAGAGGCGGGTTGAAAGGTGAGAGTTTCCATACGATTTGAAAGAGTTAGCAAGTATTGTTTCGAGTTTGTATGGCAAAGTTGCAGGCCCGGCAGCCGCTGGCAAAGGAAATCGCATTCAGAGGGGTAAAGGCTGTTTTCATGGCAAACATTAGCAAGCGCTTATATTCGCAATAGATCAAACAACTGATTATCAGCACATTGTAATACGGGAAGAAAAGTGAGGAAAGTAACGCAGTGCTATCGGTAGCTATGGCTTATTTTTTTAATTTTGCCGCTATGTCTGATGTATTCCCTCCCGAAACAATCGAACGCTGGAACAATTCTCACTTCTGGAAGTGGGCCGGCATCCATATTCTGGAAGTCAAAAGCGGCTGGGCGCGCGCCGAAATACAGGTGCAGCCCCACCACAGAGGCGGCGGAGGCACACAGGCCGTTAATGGCGGTATTATGGCCTATTTTTTCGACGGGCTCCTCTCTGCTGCCGCACGCACGGTCGCACGCGAGAATTTTCTGGCGATGTCCACCGTCAATCTGAATGTCTCTTATCTCCGGCTCTTACAGGTCGAATCGCGGGTCGAAGGAATCGCTACGGTCATACGCGCAGGCGGGAGCACCGTTTTTCTCGAAGGAAAACTCTATGACGACCAGGGCGAAATCTGCGCTACCTGCAACGGGATCATCCGCTTATTTTACAAGAAATAAAGAATCGCTGCCAATCACCTGAATACCAGCGGCTTTCATCTCTTCCAACGCACGCTCCACATCTCCCGCACGGAGATTTACGCCCCGGCTCGCATCTGCAATAATTGTTGTGGAAAAGCCCAGCGAAAGGGCATCGAGCGCCGTGAATTTCACACAGAAATCCGTCGCCAGACCTACCACATATACTTCTGTAACGCCTTGATTCTGAAGATATTCACCCATTCCGGTGGCTTTCCGGCGGCCATTGTCAAAAAAACCGCTGTACGAATCTATCTCGCGGTCAGTGCCTTTGCGAAATACCTGCTTTACATAGCTCATATCGAGCGCTGATACAAAATCAGCACCCGCTTCTCCCTGCACACAATGCACAGGCCACAGCACCTGCGTAAGCCCATGAAGATCAATGACTTCGCCAGCTTCCCTGCCCAGATGACTGGCTGCAAAACTGCCATGATCGCCCGGATGCCAGTCCTGCGTCGCTACCACAAGATCAAACAAAGGCTGAATCCGGTTTACAATCGGCACAATCTGGTCGCCCTCAGCTACTGCCAGTGCACCGCCCGGCACAAAATCATTCTGAATATCCACCAAAATTAATGCTTTCATACTCGTCGGGAGGCTTAGCGTTTATATTTGTGTAAATATAACACAAATTATGATATTACCAAAATCTTACCTTTCTTTCCTGCAAGTTTCGCCACCTCTCAGTTGTTTCCTGTATGAAATCTCCGGTAATCCTGTTGATAGCGCTGCTGCCTTTGGGCCTTTTTTCCCAAACGAAAGCGGAAAAAAAAGCGGTCGAAGCGGTAGTAAA
>RDXT01000438.1 GCA_004292985.1 Bacteroidota bacterium | reverse complement strand
GAAAAGATATATTCTGCCGAATTGAGGAGTTCTTCGACGGTGCCGGAAATGCCGCGTTTGAGCAAGACAGGCTTACCCGCCTCGCCCAGGGCATCGAGGAGGTTGAAGTTTTGGGTATTGCGTGCCCCCACCTGAAAAATATCCACATAGGGGAGCATCGGCTCGATCTGCGACACCTGCATCACTTCTGAAATAATGCGGATACCTGCTGCGCGGGTGATTTCGTACCACATCTGAAGGCCCTCGATGCCCATTCCCCGGAAAGAATAGGGAGAAGAGCGGGGCTTGAACACACCGCCGCGCATGATGCTGATGCCCTGCTCTACCAGGTGTGCCACAATGCTGCGTACCTGGGCTTCGCTTTCGATGGAGCAAGGCCCTGCCATGACAGAGAGGCCCCCGCCACCGATGCGGACATTGTCTCCCAGGTCTATGAGGGTCGGATGCACCCGCCATTTGGAGGAGACCAACTGGTAGGGATCGTTGACGATATGCACATCGCGGACACCCGGCAGGCTTCCGATGCGGCGGGGGTCGAGGTCGCCTTTGCTGATCGAAACCAGGTAATGGGCCTGACTGGTGCGTACCTCATTGGGCTTTTGTCCCAGAGATGTGAGCGTAGCGAGAAGCTGCTCCTGCTGCTCAGGGGTAATTGCAGAATCGAGCTGGATAATCATATAGCAAATGTGCAAGATTACCCTGATTCGTCCTAATGGCTGCTTAACCCTCTGTTACTGCCGGGGTAATCATCAAAACGACGGGCTATCTGATTACCAGCAGCTTTACCTCCTGCGGGTAGCTGTTGCTATTTTTTCATTGAGTTTCTGGTTCAGCCATTCCTTCCGGTTGCAATCGGGGGTACCTGCCAGGTCATTCCGGAGGATAATGAGGCGGTCTCTGTTTCCGGGAGAGGCATTTACCAGTTTTCTGAAAAAAGAGACGGCATTCAGGTGCTGCATTTTTTGCCTGTCTGTGTGCCATCTCTGCCTTGCTACCCACTGCTCCAGGCTGCTCAGCTGTGCTGATAAACGATAGTCTTTATCGTCCAGCTCGTAGAGACTCTGTAACCACAGCAGGCGATAATTGCTTTCGTAGGCGAGGTCAAATGCTTTCATTTCAGGCATTTGCGCCCTGAGTGCGTTGAAATTTTTCTGGGCAAAGTAGATATGTGCCCGGTTATAGAGATAATAATCCTCCCGGCCATGTTCGGGCAGTTTGCTCTTGAAGTCCTCCAGAATCTCATGCGCCTTTTTCAGAAAAAACTCCTTATCGCTTTCGTAGGCAGGGTCTTCGGTCAGACGGATACAGAGCCGGATCAGGTTGTAATAATGCTGGCGCTGAAAAGGGATGGAAGGATGGTTGATGATGTCTTCATACACGGCAAGGGTCCTTTTCATTTCCTCCCTCGTAGCCGTGTTTAATCGCTTGATCAGCACATTCAGCACCAGGATGTAGTAATTGCTGCGGTTGTCCGGATGGATCAGGGGAGCCGTTTTTTCCCACGTATCGCACAGCAGAAGTGCTTCCTCTCTGCTGATGCCATTTGTCCGGTTCATACATTCAAAAAGCAGGCAGAGAAGGACTGCTACCGGTTGCTGGCTATATTTCTTCAACACCTCATGGGCAGAAGAGGCCATTTCCGGATGTGCATCTTCGCGACCCACCCTCGACATTTCGAGCATCAGAACATCCATGGCCACATAGATATCCTGCGCCGCGATCAACTGCTCATCGTCAAGTTGCAGGTGCCGCGCCTTATAGTCATGGTAGCGGATAATCGAGGCCTCCAACACCAGCGTATCATGCACAGAGCGCTGCCGAAAATACTCTTCGCTGCGGAATGCCTGGGCTTCGAGCTGCTTGCGGGCCTCCTTGAGAGATGAATAAAAAAGTTCAGGATCCTTCTGCCGG
>RDXT01000635.1 GCA_004292985.1 Bacteroidota bacterium | reverse complement strand
GAGCTTTATTTGCAGATGAAATTGAAGGTAATATTTATACTAGATTTTCTAATCCTAATAATAATGAGTTTATAGAAAAGATGTGCCTTCTTGAGGGGACAGAAGATGGGATAGCTGTTGCATCAGGAATGTCTGCTATGTTTACTAGTATGTCTTCATTGCTAAAATCAGGAGATCATATTTTGGCTTCAAGATCTATTTTTGGTTCTACACATCAAATTATTACGCAAATTTTACCAAAGTGGGGAATTTCCTATACGTATGTTGACATAAAAAAACCTGAGACTTGGGAAGGTTTTATCCAACCAAATACAAAAATGTTTTTTATAGAGACTCCTTCTAATCCTTCTTTAGAACTAATAAACTTAAAATGGTTTGCAGCACTTTGTAAAAAAAATAATATTATTTCTAATATTGATAATTATTTTACAACACCTTATTTACAAAACCCAGCAAAATGGGGAGTAGATTTGGTAACTCATTCCGCCACAAAATTTATTGACGGGCAAGGCAGAACCATCGGCGGCGCTGTGCTGGGCAGAAAAGACCTGATTAAAGAAATACGCTTTTTTGCCCGGCATACAGGTCCGGCCCTTTCACCTTTTAATGCCTGGGTGCTTTCCAAAAGCCTGGAGACCCTGGCTGTGCGCATGGACCGCCATTGCGAAAATGCCCTGAAACTGGCTCTCTTTCTGGAGCAACTGCCCCAGGTAGAAAAGGTGGTTTACCCCCACCTTCCTTCGCATCCGCAATACGAGCTTGCCCGCAAACAAATGCTGCACGGCGGCGGAGTAGTTACGTTTTATGTCAAAGGGGGCATTGAAAGCGGCAGGCGTTTCCTCAACAGCCTCCAGATGCTGTCGCACACCGCTAACCTTGGCGACAGCCGCAGCATCGCCACGCACCCTGCCTCGACCACGCACTCCAAGCTCAGCGAAGCCGAGCGGGAATCGGTGGGTATCGCTCCCGGCCTGATCCGTATTTCGGTAGGACTGGAGCACATTGACGACATTTGTAAGGATGTGGCCCAGGCACTCGCTGCTGAATAAACGGACTTATTTCAGCATAATTTCCTCGTAGATGTGCAGCACCCGAAACTGCGTGGCATCTCTGCCACTTTCTGCCCGGCGCAGCGAGTGATTGATCCAGTATTTCAGCATCGGGGGAAAAGGCATCATCAGGTAGTAATTCCATCCGGTGAACTGCCGCATCACGTGCTCCCAGGTGCGGGCGCGTTTTGCAGGGTGTGCGGTCAGAATATTGAGGCAATAGGCACGCACTTCAATCCAGGCGCGGAAGGGCGCAGGCAGCGGCAGCAAAAAAACCAGAAAGAGCAAAGCCCAGGCCCCTATCCAGGGAAAAAGCAGCACTCCAGCCACCAAAATCTGCGGAAAAAGGTAGCCTACCACAAACACAGGCCAGGAGCAGCGGCGGCTGTCGAGCAGGTGCACCATTTCATGTGCGAGCGTACGCGCTGCCGAGTCCGGGTACTCCTCAATATAGGCCGGGTCTGAAAAATAAATGGTCTTGCCGATCACGGTGGTAAAGTCTGTCATAAAATTGGGAACAAAGCCCCGCACCAGGAAGTAAATAACCCTCATCAACGGAGAATCCTGCTTCCAGGCGATATGTACCGGGCAAAGCTCGCGGTAGGCTTCCAGCAGGCGCTGAAAGCGCTCCACTCCACTCAATGTGCTCACAATCAGGTATTTATTTAGGCTTCTGTATGAAAATCATTTGGAAGATACTAAAAAAATACCTACGTTCTACCATCGTTTGCTCTTTGACAGCCCCTGCGATTTTATTTCCCTCACCCCATCAACATTCGTATGTATTATGAATGCTCCGCGCGTTTTTGCCGCTGCCGGGCTGCTTAGCCTGGCGTTTGTCATGGTCTCCTGCAACCGCCCCGCCGCCGATGCGATGACCGCCCGACGTGGAGAAACCGAGCCGCTCAGCAATGCTCCCAACATTGCCCTTCCTGAGCCGCGCCCCCTGAAAGAAATGCCCGTTAGCACCTCCTCGGCTGAAGCCCTCACCCGTTTTCAGCAGGCCCGCCGCTACCGGCACGACTTCATCAAACTGAGCGAATGTGAGCGCCTGCTCCGTCAGGCGGTAGCCCTCGACCCGGACTTTGCCCTGGCCCACGCGTATTTGTCCCTGAATTACAGCACCCTTGGCAAAAACGCTGAATCTGAAGCCTCTATGCAGCGGGCTGTTGCCCTCTCCGTCCACGCAGGCGAGGGAGAACGTATGTTTATCGCCGCCCTGAAAGAAGGGCCTACTGCCATTGCGTCCTGGGAGCAACTCACGCGTATGTATCCCGAAGACAAGTACATTCACCTGATCCTGGGCTATCTCTACAAAAATACGGCGCAAAATTACCCTATGGCGCTTCGCGAATTTCAGCAGGTGCTGGCCCTCGATGGTACCCTCGGCAATGCCTACAACATGATCGGCTACACCTACATGGCGATGGAGCAGTTTGACAAAGCCGAAGAGGCGCTGCGCACCTACGCGGGACTGTTTCCCGAAGCAGGCAACCCCCATGACTCTCTGGGAGACCTGTACCTCAAAATGGGCCGCTATGCCGAAGCCGTTCAGGAGTTTGAGATGGCCTGCCGGCTGGAACCCGACATGAAATGGTCCTGCGAAAAAGCCCAGGAGAACCGCAAAAAAGCCCTGGGAAACAGCAGAGATTAACAAGCCCTACTCGATCGGATAATATTCGTAGGCCCCGATGTCAAAACCATCATATCGCAGGGTGTCCGGGGCACCGCGAAAATCGTCCGTAAAGCGGGTGCTGAGATCCAGCCCTATATTGATCGCCGGACTGCCTGCCTTGAGGCGGTAGTCTCGGCTGAAATATTCGTTGAACAAGGGATCCTGATTGATCAGACTTTCCAGCAGGTGCGGACGGAGCGCCGGTTCATTTTCCGGACTCAGGCGCACCATACACCGCTCTATGTTCAGGCGCTCGAAGGGAGCGCCCTGGAGGGTGTCTATGACTACTTCATCTTCTTCAGAGCCCCAGATGATGCAGTTGAAAAAGTCTATGTAGCTCGGATATACCACCGCCGAAACGCCATCGAAAGACCACCAGTTGCCTGCCAGAAGCTGGGGCGTGCGTCTGCTGAAGCGGCTGACATTAAAGTTGGCAAATGTGCAGTTGCTGAACTCATAGCGCCCCCCTGCGGGTGCCCAGAGGGTGTGCAGCTTACAACTGTTCACCACAGAGTTCTCCATTTTAATCGTGGGGACGGTGCCGCTGTTCACGGCAGCAAAGCTGAGGGCCGCAATGCCATGTACGCCCATGTTTTTGATTTCGGTGTACTGGATCAGCACCTTGGGATTGCTGTTCACCGAAACCGAATCCACCTCCAGCCCGATCTGGGCGTTTTTGATGCGGCAATGCCTCAGCACATTGTCCCGACTCTCCTTGCGCACCCAGAGCCCGCGCCATTGGGCCGGATTTTCCTGATAGACCGAATCGAAACGCGACCCCTGAAAAACCACCGGGCTACCGGGCAGACCCTCCGCTTTGAGGGTGCCGTCCACGATCAGCATCGAATAAAAGCCAAACGTCGGAACCCCTGTACTGTCTTTTACCCCGAATTTATAGGGAGTGAAAAACAGTTCTGTCCCCGGCATAATCGTTACCGTGACACCTTCGGGAATAAATACCGGGCCGTCTATCACAATGGGCTTGTCCGGATTCAGAATAGTATCATTGCGGAAGAAAAAACTCTCGGGCGTAAGGCTCAGGATATCGCCCTCCTGCGCTACGCGCGCGCGAAGAAAATAGGCATCAATCACCCTTGCCCGAAGCAATACACGCTGGATCTCCGACCCTACCTGAAAGGCGAGGTATTCCTCTGTGTATGAGTCAGTTAGAGCCGACTTCAGGTTAATGAAAATATGGGCGCTGTCGTTGTTGGCAATCACAATGTCCTGCACATCGCGGCCCTCGATACCGTCCACGATCATTTCGAACTCGGAGTTCGTCCCCGATTCGAGCCAGACGCGGGCGATTTTGACATCGCGACCCGTTTCGTTATGTACGATCAGTCGCTCACTGGGAGAGAGGAAGGTGGTAAAAATCGAATCGAATTTCACCGTATCCGAAGAGAAGGTCAGCACGCCTTCTTCCACCGGGTTTACCGGTCTTTCGCAGGCCGAGAGCCATAGCAGCAGGGCCGCAGATCCTATCAGGAAACATATGCGCATGCTGCAAACCTACGCAAGTCCTGCGTATCAATCCAGGTAAAAAAAGAGGGACAATTACCGCTCCCGGCGCGCAAGCTCTGCCAGGAGGTTGAGCACGAAACTCAGCTCGCCTGCAGGTGCGTTTTTGTCGCCGCGAATGACCAGCGGTCCCGCCCATACAGGCGATTTTTTCCACAGCTCATCGAGATACTGCCGGAGCATTTCGCGGTTGCGGATACGCTGTTCATTGACGATGTACTCGCCATTTTCCAGGAATTCGATGCTGAGGGGTGTTTTCCCTGCTGACTGAGACAGGTGTTCCAGGTCCACCATTTCCGTTGTCTCTTCCAGATCGTCAAAATTTGACGCCCAGACAGGCGGGAGAATGGTTTGGGCCGAAAGCCAGAAAGGGAGCGAAAAGAGGATAAGAATCACGGCTCTGTGAAACACGAGCCTTTGGGGGGTGGTAGCGATGTAGGCGCTTGCCATAAGAGGGTTATTAACACCCCACAGGTTGGCGAATAGCCGGGGAAAGACCTGAGGATGCGACCGACGCAAATATACGACTTTTTGCCGGGATTACTAACATCTCCGGATCTCTTTTCGGAAATCTGGTACGCCGCTACTGCTTGTTGGTCAGGATCACAATTTTGCCCTTATTTTCTGCCACAACCGCAATGACAAAGGCTGCCGCATCAAAAGGAGCCTGTTTATCCACCCGAAGAGAAATCACCGGGTTATCGGGTTTGTCTTTGATCGCCTGGGCGATGTATTCGCGTAGCTCCTCCCGATCTTTCAGTTCGGTGCCGTTCCAGTCATAGCGCAGGTCTGCGGTCACGGTCACATAGTTCTGGCCGGGGCTGGGCTTATCTGAAGTGCTCGAAGGCAGGTCAACCACCAGGCTGGACTGCTTTACAAAGCTGGAAGTAAGAAGAAAGTAGATCAGCAGCAGGAACACAATGTCAGACATCGTGGCGAAGCTAAACTCTACGCTGGGTTTGTGAGAACGTCTAAGCGCCATAATAAGCCTTATTTAATGAAGCATGAATTAGACTGGCTCCTGCAGGAGGTCAATGAAATCGGTTGTCGTAATTTCCATTTTCAACACCACCTTATTGATCATCGCAGAAAGGATGTTGTAGAAAAAGTAAGCAGGGATACCTACGATCAGACCGGCTGCTGTCGTAACCATCGCCTCAGAGATACCTCCGGCAAGGTCCACGGCATTCGCATTGCCCGCCATCGCCACAATCGTATCAAAGGCTGCGATCAGACCTGTAACTGTACCAAAAAAGCCCAGCATCGGCGCAGCACCAGCAGTAGTCGCCAGCAGACCCAGACGACGCTCCAGGCGTAGCAGTTCCAACTGACCTACGTTTTGGATAGAAGCTTCTATATCTTTCAGATCGGCGCGACCCAGACGGCTGATCCCTTTCAGAATCATACGGGCAAAAGGGTTGTTCTGAGCCTCGCACAGGCCTTTTGCAGCCTCTATATTGCCAGCAATCACATGCTTACGCACCTGGGTCATCAGTTCCTCGGAGTTGGCATTGGCCTGGCGGATGGTAAGATATCGCTCAATAAATATGAAAATAGCCAGCACCAGCAGACCTGCGATCGGAATCATTGTCCAGCCCCCGGATACAGCAACATCCCAAAGTGTCTTGGTTGTCGCACCGCCTACAGCACCCGCAGTAGGTGTAGCGCCGGGAACCACTGTCTGAAGAAGAAAAAACATAGGTAAGAATCTTTGAGGTGATGAGAAGTTGCAAACAAAACGAGTTCGTCCAACTTTTCAAAGCTATAAATTAATTTAACCCTATCAAAAAGACAAGGAGACAACCCAAAGGCTGCCTCCTTGTTCGATTTCATCAGGATCAGGCTTTGACGGGTGTCTCAGCCGTTTCTTCCTGCTTGTCTTTTTTGCCCCAGGTCATAAAGTCGAGGGCCAGGGCGCTCGCTACGAAAATCGAAGAGTAGGTACCGAAACCAATCCCGACGAGGATCGCGAACACGAAGCCCCGGATCACGTCACCTGCAAAGATAAAGAGTACCAATGCAGAAAGGATCGTAGCACCGGAGGTAATGATCGTGCGGCTGAAAGTCTGGTCAATGGAGACGGTGAAAATCTCAGGCAGATTTGAGGTTTTCATCTCATTGATATTTTCCCGCACACGGTCAAATACCACTACGGTATCGTTGATCGAATAACCGATGATGGTCAGCAGCGCCGCAATGATGGACTGGTCAATCTCCACGCTGAAAGGCAGGCCCGGAATCTGACGCAGGAAGGAAAATACCCCCAGCGTGATGATTACGTCGTGGAAAATAGCCAATACACCGCCGAGGCTGAACTGCCATTTGCGGAAACGCAGCAGGATGTAGAGGAAGATGATGATCAGCGAGAAAAACACGGACAGGAAAGCCGCATTCCGGATGTCGCTGGCCACTGTCGGACCTACGTCGAAGGTACTGAGTACCTTGTGGGTGTACTGCTTGAAGTTCTTATTCAAACCAGATGAAAGCAGTTCAGTAACCCTGGTCGTAGCTTCACGGTCATTTACCAGGTAGCTGGTGGTTACCATGATCTGGTTATCAGAACGAAGGGTCTTGATTACCGGCGCATTGCCTTCGAATGCAGCGGTCAGATCGGTACGGATGGTATTGACTTCAGCGCCCGAAAGGGGAGCTGGCTGGCCATCGGCATTGCGGAACTCCACAACAAACTGGCGGCCACCGTCAAAGTCCACACCGGTTTTGAAACCAAACACGGCGAAGGAAATGAAGGACAGCACGGTCAGGGTACCCGAGAAGATATAGAAGGCGCGCTTGCGTGAAGCCATCTTCACCTTGATGTTGTCGAACAGGGTGGTGCTCCAGTTGAAGCCGAAGGTCAGGGAGTTATTACCGCGGTTAGCATAATAATCCAGGATCAGGCGGGTGATTACCAGCGCTGCAATCAGGGAGGTAATGATACCGATCATCAGAGACACGGCAAAACC
>RDXT01000634.1 GCA_004292985.1 Bacteroidota bacterium | reverse complement strand
CGGTCGCGGACGGCTGGATAGATCATCCGCAGCACCTCCGTGTCTCCGATGCAGAGGTAGCGCAACCTGCCTGCCTCATAAACGCCCCTGAGAGGCCCTGCTCTGAAGGGAATCAACTCAGGAAGCTCCGTATCGGTACCAAAGTAGCCCATCATTTTATGAATTGAGATACATTGTTTTTGTCTATTTCGATCGAACCTGTGATCACGGTATGCGGAATAGGAACCACACCGGCACGGGCATCGTTGTTTGAAAGCTGTAAGGTACCATGGCGCATGTCGTACAAAAACTGAGCGCCCAGGGCCGTAAACAATTCCCGCTTCTGGCCCACGAGATAATCTATCACGCCAGCCTGTACCAGCGCCAAATGCTCAGGCTCTGCATCAACCGTTGTTAATCTGATGCGCCCCACCCGGTTGGCTTCTTTGACAGCGAGGGCCATGCCCGGGCCGGAATTGGAGTCAAACCCTGCCATGCCCGCAATATCCGGATTTGCTGAGATCAGGTCAGCGGCTATCCGGGCGGCTGTCTCTACATTGGCTTTGTCATCGTATTTCCCCAGGTAGATCATTTCGGGATACGGCTTGATGGCGTCTAAAAAGCCCCGAAACCCGGCCTCCATGTTTTCCAGGCCCAAAATGCCCATTACGGCAACTTTGCCCTTTCCACCGAGGAGTTGAGCCATACGTTCTCCCTGCAAGCGCCCCATTTCATACCAGTCACTGCCGATGAAACAGTGCCTTTGTGAGTTGGGGATTTCGGAGTCGTACACCACCGTGGGTATGCCTGCGGCAACCGCCTTGCGAATGGCCTGGGCGATGCCCGGATCGGTCCCATTGATGAGTAATCCTGCCGGGCGGGAAGGGATGACCTGCTCGATGGTGGCAATCTGGGTGGGCACGTCCCACTCCGCAGGCCCGAGGATCGTGGTTTTTACGCCTGTTTTTTCACCCCAGGCTGTAAACGCGGCCTGGTCATGGTTTACGTACAGGGGCAGATTGATCGCGGTGGTGACCATGACGTATTCTTCCGCTGCGGATGAGGTATCCGACGTAACGAAGGTCTCCTTTTTATCTGTGGCCGGGCCTGTGTCCGACGGGTTACGGGGAGGCAACTCACAGGCACTTATCAGCAAAATCAGAGAGGCTATTGTATGAAGAGCATGATGGCGCATTGGCTTCGCGGTTAGGTTGTAAAGAATCATTTTCTATGTACCCTGCGCAACAGAAGTTGATCTATCGCTACAGCTAACACTAAGATCACGCCCAGAATAACCTCCTGCCAGTAGCCAGAGACCCGGGCAATGATGAGGGCATTGTTGATAATGGCCATAAACAAAGCGCCGAGGAAAGCGCCCATGATCTTACCCTGGCCACCCGACAGGCTCGCTCCTCCCAGAATAACGGCCGTAATCACCCGCAATTCCAATCCCCGTCCCGAAGTGGACAAGGCGGCACCCAAACGGGAGGACAACAGAATGCCCGCAATTCCCGCCAGAAAAGCCGAAATCACAAAGGCCCAGATTTTCATGCGCTCGACCTGGATGCCCGAAAGCCGCGCCGCGCGTTCGTTGCCCCCGATGAAATAATACCTTCGGAAAAATGTGGTCCTCTGCACCAAAAAACTCATCCCCACTACAATAAACAGCATGTACCATACCGGCATCTGCAAACCCAGTAATTTCGACTGGCCAACGACGATAAATTCCCAGGGAAAATTTTGAAGCCCGGCACCACTCAGCATCAGGGCAAAACCCCGCACGATACCCATCATGGCCAGGGTCTGGATCATGGGGTTAATCCCTATCCGGGTAATCAGCCAGCCGTTGGTTAATCCAATCAGGATCGCGCCTCCCATGCCGATGGCAATGGCCAGGGGCACCGGAACCTGGTGATAATACATCAGGTAACCCGCCATGCCGCCGGAAAAAGCGACAACCGAACCCACAGACAAGTCAAACATCCCCCCAATCATCAGCACCATCATCCCTACCGCAACAATGGTATCGATGGAGAGATTGAGCATCACCTGAGAGAAGTTGTCCCAGGTAGCAAATTGCTGAGGATAAACCAGGGCCAGTACGACCGCCAGCAAGGCAATGGTCAGCGACAGGCTGAGTACCCGGTCTTGCAACAGGTGGTTCAGGTTTGGTTTTTGTTTAGTCATTGTAGTCGGATTTGGGGGCATAGGTTCCTGAAGCAAGGCTCAGAATCAGGCTTTCGGAAGCTTCGCTTTTGTCCAGGATTTTCACCAATCGGCCTTGACGCAGCACGCCAATGCGGTCAGCAAGCAGCAGTACTTCGGGAAGCTCACTCGAAATCAGCAAGATGCTCAGTCCTTGTTGGGTCAGGTCTTTTAAGATTTGATATATCTCGGCTTTGGCACCGACGTCCACCCCGTGGGTAGGCTCATCTATAATCAGTAAACCCGGTTGGGTCGCCAGCCATTTGGCCAGTACGACCTTTTGCTGGTTACCGCCGCTGAGCAGCCCTGCTTTTTGCTGAATGGAGGGGGTTTTGATGTTCAGTTTTTCACAGAAATGCGTAGCCGCAGCCGAAGCGGAAGCGTCGAGCCAGAAGGATCTGGACAAGAGAGTGGCTTGTACATTTTCGGTAATGCTGCGCTCCGGAAACACCCCTGCCGATTTACGATCTTCGGGTACATAGGCGATGCCTTGCGCAATGGCCTCCTCAGGATGCCGGAACCGGATTTCGCGACCATTGAGTTGCACCGTACCGGAGACGATGGGCGTATCTCCAAAAAGTGCCAGCGCCAGTTCCGTTCTTCCGGCACCGACCAGGCCCGCCAGGGCAAAAATCTCCCCCTTGTGCAGGTGTAAGGAGATGTCCTGAAAGCCCGATCCGCTGAGTTGATGGATTTGCAGGTAAACGTCTGGCTGTGCATAGGAAGCGAAATGGGTTTCCTGCAGGGTCCGGCCCACCATAAGTTGAATCAGCCGGGCAGGGTTTAGTTCGGCAGCATCAAAGGTTCCCTGCCCTACGCCGTCTTTTAATACAGTGATACGATCGGCGATTTGAAAAATCTCCGCCATGCGGTGCGAGATGTAAATGATGGCGGTACCCGCTTGTTTCAGTTGCTGTAACATCTGAAACAGAACCCGGCTTTCCTTTTCCCCGATCGAAGAAGTGGGCTCGTCCAGAATCAACAGCCGGGGATTGGCAGCCAGCGCTTTGGCAATCTCTACCATTTGTTTCTGGGCAGGCGAAAGGCTGCCGACGAGGCTTTGCGGGTCAATCGTATCCAGCCCCAATCCCTGCAATAAGAGCCGGGTTTGTTGCGTCAGGCGTTTCACATCAATCAGTCCCCAGGGGGTTAAGGGCGGTTTGCCGACGTAGATATTTTCGGCTACGCTGAGTTCATCCACCAGGCTGCGCTCCTGATATACAATGGCGATCCCCAATGCCGCCGCTGCATGAAAAGAGGCGGGCTGAATGGGGTTTCCTTCCCAGATCAACTCCCCTTCATCGGGTGCAATATTGCCCGCAATGATGTTCATCAAGGTACTTTTCCCTGCGCCATTTTCCCCACATATAGCATGTATCTCCCCTGCCTGAATGTGCAAGGACACCCGGCTCAACGCCTGAACGCCGGGATATGCTTTGGAAATGTTTTTTAGCTCCAGCATGCCTTGGGTTGATTAACCTACAAATGAATCACCTGCCCCGTCTTTGCCGACGCGTAGGCCCCCCACACCAAAGCCACCGTTTTCAGGTTGTCGGCTCCTGTTGTTTCACAAGGCCCCCCTTGCAAACCACGTAAGATGTCTTTGTTGCAATCTACAATGCTGGAGTGCACCACAGCATACTCCGGATCGAGCCAGGGATACATAACCGGATCAATTTTTTCGCTGAAAGTGCCCTCCCGGGTGGTGATTTTGAGGACAAAATCGTTGGTGAGGTGGGCTGACCCCTGCGTACCCTCCACCAGTACCAGGGTTTGCGGGAAAGCTTCTTTCTCCAACAGGGAAGCATAGGACATTTCCGCAAAACAATGCACCCCATTCTCCATTTCCATCAGCACATGGGCCACATCTTCGCCTTTGATGCGCGGATTGACCCGCTGAGTCAGGGCGTAAAGTGACCGGGCATCTCCAAATAAAAACCGGCAGATGTCCAGCACATGCGAGCCAATATCGGTGAGGATAAAATGCTCCAGCTCCGCTAAAAAAGGCTGATTGTCAAAGACGGGAAAAGCCGAACAAAAGGACACCTTCGCTTTGAATACTGTACCAATCCGGCCACTGTCCAGCGCCTGCTTCAACTGGCGGATGGGTGCCTGCCAGCGAAAATTCTCGTGAATGAACAATGGACTCTGGTGATTTTGGCAAAACTCCAGCATGGCTTTGGCTTCGTTGAAAGAAGGGGCCATCGGTTTTTGACAAATCACCGCAATCCCTTTTGCAGCAGCCTTTTGGGTGAAGTATGCGTGGGTGTCCACATCGGTAATGATGTCAACGAAGTCCAGCTCTTCCTGTGCAAGCAGCGCATCGATGTCGTCATAGACGCCGGGGATGTTGTATTGTTCAGCCAGCGCTTCGGCTTTGCTCAGGGTACGATTATAGAGCGCGACCAGTTCTGCCCCTTCGGTTTCCAGCCAGGCGGGGATTTGATATCTGGCCCAGAATCCTGTGCCGATTACGGCAAACCGCAATTTTTTCATCGCGTGCTATTGTGGCAGTTTGTACCCTTTGCTGTTGTCGTCCAGGATCAGCACCCAGTCCTGGCCATATCCATCGCCGGGAGGCGTGAACGTTTTTGCGCCCTGGTTGGTCACGTTATCGCCCGCTTTCGTTTCCCCGTTCCGTGGATTGTACCAGGTAGCGGTGAGGGTTTTGCCTGTAATTTTACCCAGATTTACGGTAAATGGGCGTCCCTGCGAAGAATACACCATCAGGTAGTCCTTGCCACGGGTAGCCTGAATCCGGTCATGCTCAGCGCGGGCATCGGTAATCAGGCTTTGGTCGGGAATACGGTCCAGCATGGGGCGCGACTCTATCAGGCGGCGCAGAAATTTCATCTGCCCCGCGCCCGGTAAGTCCAGCGCCTGGGCCCAGGTCATATGCGGCCCGTTAATGGGCTGGCGGGTGCTATCGTACATCTGCCAGATATCGTGGCAACCGTAGGTATGGCCAAAGGCTCCGGCAAATACGTCGAGATAGGCGTGTTTGCGCACATCATACGCGCTGGAAGTGCCCAGGTCTCTGGCATTAAAGCAGACCGGGTGGTCTTCATAAATAGGTTCGCCATCTAACACAGGTTTGATGGGGGTCTTTTTGTAAGCGACCTGAATGCGGTCCCAAACGTTGTTTTCGCGGCAATGCCCCGTTTGGAACATGTTAAAATCCAGCCAGGTGTCGTTGTGAAACCACTTGGCAGAACCGGCATCCGCCAGGTCATTGGGCTGGGGATGAAACGTCATCAGCGCTTTGTCGGCACCGCCCACTGCTACGGTAATACCTTCGGCCATCGCCCGCCAAACCGCCACATCCTGATCATTGCGGGGGTTGCGGTCGCCACCCAAAATCCAGACGATGTTTTTGCGGTCTTTGTAGCGTGCTCCGATCCACTGGCCGTACGTTCTGGCATTTTCTGCAGTAAATATTTCCGGACCCACACCCCAGCCTTCTTTGCTCAGTTTATCTCCCCAGGTAGGCAGCAGACCGATGAACAATCCCAATTCTGCGGCTTTGTCCACAATAAAATCCACGTGTTTGAAATAGGCTTCATTGGGGGTGGCTGGGTCATTGTTGAGCAGCGGCTTGTCTCCGTAAGGGTTGGGGGTGTTTAATCCATCCAATTCGGCTAAAGCTACCGCCTGGATAACGGTAAAGCCTTTTTCTGCCCGGTTGCTCAGGTATTGGGTGGCCTGCTCCCGGTTGAGGCGGTGAAACAGCTCCCAGGCGGTGTCGCCCAACCAGAAGAAGGGCGTGCCATCGGCTTTGACGAGGTAGCGCTGGTTGGCGCTGACGCTAAGCGGCCCCTGGGCATAGGTAGCAACGCTACCCAGTATCGCCAGCAGGCAGGTGAATATTTTTTTCATCGGGGGTGATTTTAACGGGTAAAAAATGGGTTGAATAACGAGGTTAACGCTCGGTGATGTCCCGGACCTGCTCCCGGATATCATCCATTTCAAAGATTTTTTGCCAGTTTTCTCTGAACAGAATAGGCTTAGCCCGTTTGCTGATTTTGTAGGCGGCATCCGAAAACGTACCATTGACTTCTTTGAACAATACGGCGATCTGGATGCGCAAATGTCCCAGCACGAAGTCTCTGGCGGCGGCCTCGGGCACGCCCAGGGCGATGATGCGGTCAAAGCCCTCTTTGACGACTTCCATACAGGTCTGAGCCAGGGTTTCTACCATGGCAGGCTCCAGAATGGCCATTTGCTCCAGGGTGATCCGGTGCGTCTGATCAACCGGTGCATACATCTCCTGAGATACTTTTTCGCCCAGCGCATAATGCGACTCCGTGCCGGACATTAAGGCAACCACGATGGACTGTTTGGCAGAAACACCGCCGTAAAAATCACGGAACGCGGCCTCGGTAGGTTCCCAGTTGAATACAGAGGGGTGGCAGGGGTGAGCGATCATATACCCCAAATCGTCCCGATGGGCGATTTTGCCGTCCAGGGGGGCCGCAGGGTCGAGGGTAATCACCAATGCCCCGGGTTTCATCAGGGGAATCAGTTGTTGGGAGATCGTCCCAATGGCTACATCCGGTACGCCGAGAATCACCACATCCGCATCGGGCACACAAGATTCAGCGGCTGTCACCTGGATGCCCTTCGCAGCGAGCCGCTCTATCCCCGCAGGAGCAATCTCTGCGTAGCTGACTTCGTAATGGGGGTACCTGAGAAAATTGTCGCTGAGCCGGCATCCCATTTTTCCGCCCGCTCCGATTAAGGCTATTTTTGTCATTGCAATGGTTTTTTGTTCTTTATGGGTTTCCACTCTGCTCTGCTGCCATCCATCGCACACTGGTAGTGCAGGGACTCGATCAATTGTGGGTTACTGCCGTCTGTGCCGATGATCCAAACCGGGCGTTTATCTGCCGCTTTCTCCTGATAGGTCTTGTCCCGCTGTTGGGCATCGCGCCAGTAGGCTTCATTCGTCACCCTGAACGTAAGCCATTGGCCATCGGGCGAAAATGCAGGAGAACTGCTGATCTGCTGCAAATGAGTCACCTGCCTG
>RDXT01000633.1 GCA_004292985.1 Bacteroidota bacterium | reverse complement strand
GGTTCCTGCGGCGCGCCTTATTCATCTCTATCAGGAAACACAGATACGAATCGAGGCGCGCCGCCGATATGTGTACCTGGCCTTCAGCCGCAGTTGTAAACTACCCCAGGTATTGGGGAGCTACAGCACACATAGCGTAGCTCCGCTGGGCTTATCACCGCTGCAAGCCGGGCAAGTCATTGCGTTTGAAGAGCCTGAGGGCATACATTTACAAGGAAAAACCGGATTTGCTGTCGCAAAATGGTATGCAGCTGTGCCGAACTTCCGTCTCCCTGGCCGAATCCGGGTAGTCAGAGGTCCTGAATATGAGTTTTTTAGCGAAGAAACCCAGACCTGTTTCTGGAGCCAGCCATTTACCCTCTCTGTCCACTCCTCACGCATGGGCTACCGACTGAATGAAAAACTACCGGGTGTTTCGAACCTGCCCGGAATCGCATCAACAGCCGTGTGCAAAGGCATCATCCAGGTTACACCCGATGGCAGCCCCATCATCCTGCAGCCCGACGCACAGACCACAGGAGGCTATCCGCGCCTGGGCTGGGTGGTACAGGAAGATTTATCAACCCTGACGCAGATGCTACCGGGAGAAATGTTTATGTTTCAGGAGATTGGGGAAGAAGAGGCTGAGAGGCTGTTTCTGGCCCGGCAGGAATCTATAAAACAACTTAAAAGCGCCATTCGTGAACGCTCTCGTGGATATTAACTGTGACATGGGCGAAAGTTTCGGGGCATGGGCCCTTGGAAACGACGAAGCCCTGATGCCCTGGATTCATTCAGCCAATATTGCCTGCGGTTTTCATGCGGGGGATCCGGGTGTTATGGCCCGGACGGTATCGCTTGCCCTGAAACACGGGATACAGATCGGCGCACATCCGGGACTTCCTGATATTCAGGGATTTGGAAGAAGGGAAATGAGCATATCCCCACAGGAAGCCTATGATATGACACTGTATCAGATAGGGGCGCTGGATGCCATTGTGCGGGCAAAAGGAGGAATACTGCAGCACGTAAAACCCCACGGAGCCTTATATAACCTCTCTGCCCGGCAAGCGGAAATTGCCAAAGCCCTCGCACAGGCAGTCTGTGATGCTGACCCTTCGCTGATCCTGTACGGCTTGTCAGGAAGCATTTCGGTGAAGATCGCAGCAGAAATGGGGCTGGCTGTAAAACATGAAGTATTTGCCGACAGAACCTACCAGTCCAATGGAGCTCTTACCCCCCGGAGCCACCCCAAAGCCCTGATAAGCCATCCTGAAGAGATGATGGCGCAGGCAGAGGATCTGCTGCTGCGACAGCAGGTATGTAGTGTGGATGGAGAATGGATTGTGGTGCGGGCAGATACCATCTGCGTGCATGGCGATGGGCCACATGCACTGCAATTTGCGAAGATGTTGTATGAACGTTTTGCACTTGCCTGACATTTTCACTTATTTCCCGGCATGAGTAAAACGCCTCCGCGGATCAACGATGTGCTGGCAGGAGCTGCTTTTCTGATGGCTACCTCCGCGATCGGGCCAGGATTTCTGACACAGACTACACTATTTACAGCCCAGAACAAAGCAAGTTTCGGCTTTGCTATTCTTATGTCTGTGCTGCTCGACATCGGAGCGCAGCTCAATATCTGGCGGATCGTTGCACTACACCAGAAACGCGCGCCCGAAATCGCCAGCCTCGTATTACCCGGCCTGGGCACAGCCCTTTCGCTGCTGATCGCATTTGGCGGACTGGCCTTCAACATTGGCAACATTGCCGGGGCAGGGCTGGGACTCAACGCTTTGGCTGGTATAGATACTGCCAGCGGAGCGGCCCTGAGTGCCGCGATTGCCATTGCCCTGTTTATGGTAAAAGAAGCAGGCAAAGCCATGGACCGCTTTGCGCAGGTACTGGGCCTGCTGATGATTTTGCTCACGGCATATGTTGTGTATTATGCCCGGGCACCCTTTGGAGATGCGCTGAAGTACAGTTTTATGCCCCAGGAAATTAATGTACTGTCTATCATTACCTTAGTTGGCGGAACCGTTGGCGGATATATCACGTTTGCAGGTGCGCACCGGCTTCTGGATGCAGGTATCAGCGGCCCGGAAAATATAGCAGCCGTTTCGCGCAGCGCGGTTACAGCGATTTCGCTGGCTTCGGTCATGCGGATTTTGCTATTTCTGGCAGCGCTGGGAGTGGTGTACCAGGGCGTCACGCTCGACAAAGACAACCCGGCTGCTTCGGTGTTTTCCTATGCAGCCGGGCCGCTGGGCTACCGTCTCTTTGGCTTTGTGCTGTGGTCAGCAGCCATTACTTCGGTGGTAGGTTCAGCCTATACTTCGATGTCTTTCCTCAAAAGTGCGATTCCTGCGCTCGATCGCTATGAAAAACCTGC
Source organism: Bacteroidota bacterium (assembly GCA_004292985.1). Lineage (GTDB taxonomy): Bacteria > Bacteroidota > Bacteroidia > J057 > J057 > RDXT01. The sequence continues at coordinate 4,854 of RDXT01000633.1, read as the reverse complement.
GATTGTGGGTTTTATTTTGGCTTCGACACTCACATTTGTGCTGGCAGGCAAACCTGTAACCCTGCTCGTCGCTGCGGGAGCATTAAATGGTCTGATTTTGCCTGTAGCGCTGGCCTGCATGCTGCTCTCCCTTCGGGGGCGGTTTCCGCAATATCCCTTGTACCTCAAAGTATGTGGCTGGATGGTCGCCCTTACCATGATGGGATTTGTGGTTTTTGCAGCATTATCACAATGAAAAAACAGAATGCTACGCTCTGCACCCGGTATCTGCTCAGATCGCCGGAGGAAGCGGAGCCGGAACTACGTTTTTCACCGCAGGAATACTCTTGAGATAGGAAAACATCGCCTCCAGATCTTCATGTGTCATATCAATATGATTTACCCAGGGCATCGGGGGAAGAAGCGTGCGGTTGTTTTCCAGACCTTTATATTTCCCTTGAGTAAGTGCCACCTTAAACTGCTCCAGGGTCCAGTTACCGATTCCGGTTTCGTCGGGAGTCAGGTTTCCGGCAAATGAAACGCCCCAGGGTCCTGCCGCGGCGGTGAGGTCCGGCGTAAACATCGCAAATCCGGAAGAAAGCATTTTGCTGTCAAAGGCAGGTACAGGCTGCGTACCAGGATACCCGCTGAGCATCAGTTCCGGGATGATCTCAGGACCCTTGGGCCCCATGCGCTTGGGCGAGTGGCAGTCGTTGCAGCCCGAAATGGTAACCAGGTACTTACCTCTTGCGATCTTCGCTGCCTGATCTGAAACTTCGCTCTCCTGTTTTTTTTCTACGGGAGTCTGGGTACAAGAGGTAAGGCAAAACGCTGCAGAAAGCGTGAGGGAAAAGAATAAAGTGAATTTCATAGGGGAATTAAAAGAAGTTGAACGGCATAATTATTGAAAAAGCGGAAATAAAACAACAGGTCATTGCAAATTTATATACCGTTTCCGAAGCGCATAAAACAAAGTAAAAAAACGCTGCGTTTTACCTCTGACAAGATTAAAAAAAACCCACATGATTTACCCATCCCTTGTACCATCTGCCCTGCGCCTCGCCTGCGCATGTCTGCTGCTTGCGACACTTTCCTGCCAGCGAACGACCCTCACGCCGCCCGACACGGCTGTTTTTCTGCTGATAGATGAGGAGAGCATTGACAATGGCAATCCGCCGAATGATTTTTCAGAGAAGGACGTAAATGATCAGCTCGCCGACATAGGCCTGCGCCTGCCGCTGCATTTCTTTGAGCAGCATATCGGCGATGAAATCGAGCTGTACACAGGCGATTTAGGTGACGAAGGCTGGTTTGCCCTGAAAACGATCCCTGGTACCTGGATAGCAGCCGGACCCGATAGCAGCGGTCTGCGCAACTACCTGCTGCCCGGCCCGGGCCTCGGCGCACCCAACCCCGACGACAACCGGGAAGTCCTGCTCGACAAAATCCCGGATGTAACGCCCCTGCGCGCCACAGGCCTCTCGATGCTTATCGGGCAGACAGTTCTTGCAGTCGTGTACGACAGCGACATCAGCATCAATTATTCCCCGCTCACCGGCAACCTCATGGGCGCCAATCTGGGCCTTGTCGCTTTTGATGTTCTGTCGGTAACGGAGCGCACAGACGGTTCCAGCGCCTCGCTGCCTGTGGTTCGTGTCCTGATCCGTGAGGTAGCGCAGATAGAAGCAGCCCCTCTGTCTCTGTTCATAAATGCGCCCGAACCGCTTTCTTCCTCAGAACCTGTGGACATTGCGCCCCCGGCTGTGCCGCCAGCCATTGTGCTGACACCTGCGCCCTGAGCGCCCTGATAGCTCTCTGATTTTTGCAGCGGCGGGTTTTGGCCTGCCGCTGTATCTGTTTACCTGGGGCTCTGTGACTACCCTTTGTTTTCAGTTGAAGACGGCTTCATGATCGCTATTCTAATCAGGAGTGCTCTCTCGATTACCCTATCAGGATGATTCATATCCAGGATTTTTACCGTTGCCAAACCTATATCTGACTTGGGTAAAATAGCGCCTGAATATTGTAGATCGAAATGGTCACTCCATGAGTCGCGCCTGGGATTGTAGAAGCGGACAAAAACATTGGCATCCTGCAAAATGGTGCCCACATCAGCGCCTTTGTTTCTATTACAATCCGGGCAGGCATATGCGAGGTTTTCTACATGCGTAATACCTCCATGCCGCCAGCTTATGATATGGTCGGCCTGGAATCCATAATATGAATCTGTCTCAGGTAGCTGACAGTATTCACAGCAATAACTCGCCCGCTCGCCAATAATTTGACGCTCTTTAACACTTACATAGCGACTCATGCCGCCCCCAGCTTAATCCGTGCATGCGCTTTTGCCAGCCGGATCAAACGTTCCAATATAATGTAATGGTCCAGCTCGTCTTTTTCCGCAGGCGTAAGTTGGGTTCGCTTTTCCTGCTCCAGCAGATCTTCCATACGCAAACGCACCTCTTCAGGCGCACGGAGCTCCAACAAGCGGGCCGGATTCATAGACGCTATAAAATCGGCAATATGATCGTAGGCAATCTGTGCAGTCATTTGTATCTCATCAATTTACGCTAAGATACTCTTTTTCCCCTGTTTAAGCAAGCCCCTATTCCCCATATTACCCCTTATTCCCTCTATTCCCTCCAGTCCCCTCACCAAAACACAGCATACCCAATCCCCGGCGTCCACAAAATGGAAGACTTGCCCTTTCCAAACACCCCCACAGCCCCTACACGCAGGTTGAGGCCCTTCCATACCATCCATCGGAAACCCAGGTCGGGTGAAAAGGCATTTTCCTTTGCGTAGGCCCGGTTCAGGCCACGGAGGTAACTCAGTTGCAGGTAAAAGGAAGAAGGGTTTTCGCGCTTGCCGACAGGTAAAAACCAGAAAGTAGCTCCCGTTTTGAGAAAGCGGGTGGTTTCACCGGCTACAAAATTGGTCAGGTAAAGGCCCCCATGCACCGACACAAAACGATAGCGGTATTCCAGCCCGATAGAGGGGTTTCGGAAACCGTTGATACTCAGTTCGTGGGTAGAAAAACGGCGCGTTTGCTGGGCAGAAATAAGGCCCGCAAGGCAGATCATCAGACTGAATACAAAGACTTTTTTCATACAATTAACGTTAGATAGCGCTGCAAAATTGGACCTTAAAAGCCCCCCGGCACAGGACATTTGTCCCATAATCACGGGTCGGCATGGTTTCTGTGGCTTTGGCAGCAGGCCCTCTGCGGTCGTTCACACATTAACCCAAATGGAATGAAACCCTACCTTCTTTGTCTTTGCGCGGGCCTCTGGCTGTTCAGCTCCTGCGGTGTCGGCTCCGGCGACCTGGTGGTTCCGGTCAGCAATTTTAATGAGATCACGCTATACGTACCCCTGCAACTGGAACTGAAACAAGGAAACAATTTTCAGGTGGTGCTCAATGGCGATTCGGCATGGCTGTCTCATATTGATGTAATTGTGGTAGGAACCACCCTTCAGGTAACGATCCCACCAGGAACAAACTTCCCGGGGAGCAGCGACTCCACAGGTCTGTATGGTGTTTTGATGGAAGTTACCCTTCCTGACCTGAATGCACTAACAGTCAATGGCCTGGCCAAAGTTCGCACCGTCAATACCTTTACCCTCGACGACCTCGACGTAACCCTCAACGGTGCCGCCAAAGTAAGCCTCGACCTCGATGCTGAGGACCTCAAAGTCAACAATGCAGGGGCCAGCAGCCTCGAAATAGAAGGCGACCTGCAATCGGTGGACCTTGAAATTGCAGGGGCCGCCCGCTTTTCTGCCGAAGGTACCGCCGTGCAGCAGGACATTTCCATTCTCGGTGCCGGAAGTGTGGATGCATTTGAGTTTGTAACACAGAGCTGCGGTGTTACCTTTATCGGCGCAGGCGAAGCGAAGGTGCAAGCAAGCCAGTCCCTCACCGTGAGCATTGTCGGGGCGGGGATGGTTTATTACAAAGGCCAGCCCAACATCGACAAAACGATCATTGGTGCCGGCGCAGTGGTGGACGCAAACTGAAACATTAACCCCCAAAGAGTATGAAGGAACCTGTGTTTATTTTTAATGACATTCTGATCGAAGCGCCCGCCGCCGCTGTCTGGGATGCGCTCATTCACCCTGACAAAACGGTACAATATATGTACGGATGCGTCATCGAAAGCGACTGGCAGATCGGCAGCCCCCTGATCTGGCGCGGTGCCGAAGACGGTGTCAGCTACGTCAGCGGCCACCTGATGCAACTGGAGCCTGAAAAGGTCTTTTCCTTCACCGTTTTCGATCCCAACGGCACCTACGCCGACATCCCCGAAAACTACCTTACTGCCACCTACACCCTCCGGGAAGAAGGTAGCAAAACCCGGCTTTCCGTTACGCAGGGCGACTATGCCGTCGTAGCCGAAGGCCCCAAACGCTATGAAGACAGCATCAGCCAGGGTGGCTGGAGTTCGGTGCTGGAAGGCATTAAGCGACTGGTAGAAGCTTAGATTCAGAACAGGTTTTTTGCGTATATTGCCCCTGTGGCCGGAGACAGGAAAAAAGGTTCCGGCCGGGTAACATACGGATATATGAGCAAACAAATCGTCAAAGCTTTCGGCACCGAAGCCCCTACCACCGACCTGGCGCACATGCATATCGAGCGTCGGGCACTCACGCCCGCAGATGTGGAAATTGACATCCTCTACTGCGGCGTATGCCACTCCGACATCCATACAGCCCGAAACGAATGGCCCGGTACGATTTACCCCAATGTGCCCGGACATGAGATCGTAGGCCGCGTGATACAGACAGGCAGCAGCGTTACCCGGTTTAAAGCAAATGACCTGGTAGCCGTAGGCTGTATGGTAGATAGCTGCCGGACCTGCGAAAGCTGCCGCGA
>RDXT01000437.1 GCA_004292985.1 Bacteroidota bacterium | reverse complement strand
GGATTTCAGCGAGGTCTATGAAACGACCGGATTTGCCAACAGCGGCAGCAATACCCAGTTGGTCGAAAATGGCACCTTCATTAACCAGTACTATGTTCGACCAACTGGGTATTGCTGCCGCTGTTGGCAAATCCGGTCGTTTCATAGACCTCGCTGAAATCCATCTGTATCGAATCGCCCGGTGCCAGCGCCTCTTTCAGGCGGTAAATGGCATATCCGTTGTCCTCGTCCATCAATACCTGCTCCGAAGGGCGGTCAAACTGCACACTTTTCAGCTCCAGACCTGCGAGGAAGGTTACGTGAATGGAATCAATGGGCTGACTATGAGGATTTTGCAGCGAATAACGCCCGGTAGCTTCCATGCCTCTGCGTTCCGGATAGAGGTTCACATTCAGAGAAACGGAACGGATGCGGGGCTGAAGGGCATTTTCATACTTTTTGTAGGTCTTCTCTGACTCAGCCTGCAGGCGCTGCGACTCGCGCGAACTCACAAACTCATTGAGAATGTGGGTATTATAAAAAATGTACGCACCCGACGCGACAAAAATCAGCAGACCCGCACCCAAGGTAGCCCAGGTGGCCGGGGTCATGCGCTGCCGCAGTTGTTTCCAGCGGCTGCGGATGTCGGACTCCGCACCGCGCACCCACAGCGCACCCGCCAGCGCGATCATCATCAGCGCAAAACCTGCCCAGTAGGTCTTAAACAGCAGGAAAGGCCCGACAAAATGCCCGAAACCATTCATATCTGAATAGGTGAGCTGGGTGCCGGACATATACGACAACAGATTATCTTCAACGCCCAGAAGGCCCAGCACGATCGTAAAAAACAGGAAAACCAGGATCGTGAGGAAAAAGCCGAGGTATTTGTTGTCCGAAAGGGTCTGGATAAAAAAGGCCAGCACCGCAAACAGCAGGAAGTTGATGAAGCGGTAGCCAAACAGATTCTGAATGTACAGACCGATTTCAAAGCGAAAATACCCCTGCACCATCTGGATCACAAGCCCGCTAAGCAATACCACAACCATCAGCATCAGCAAAATGGCCGTCATCGCCAGAAATTTAGCCGCCAGGGTAAGCCAGTTGGGGATCGGCAGGGCATCGTAAATCTGGTTCACCTCCGAATCGCGCTCGCGCCAGACCATTTCACCCGAATAAAAGATGATAATGGCCAGCGTAAACAGAAAAAAGTTGCCTTGCACAATCTCCAGCACCTGATAGGTTACGGGCCAGGTAGAGGTACCAAATATCTGGCCTGAAAAAGCAGCCAGCAGCGCGATAAACAGTACGCCTACAAGCACGATAGACCAGAAAATCGGGCTGCGAAGCACCACCCGCACCTCATCGCGGATCAGGCGGCCCAGCAGGCTCAGTTGCTGCCCCAGCCCAAAGGCCTGCCCCACTTTAGGGATATTTACTTTCTGAATGGTCACCGTATCGCCGATCTGCTTGATCACCGGGGTCTTGCTGGAGCTGCCTCCGCCGCCATCGAGGGAGTAGCTGAAGGAAAAGCGCCAGAAGGTAAAGCCCCATATTGCCGCAGCTACCGCCAGCCAGATCAGTTGGTTACCTACGGTAATGGCTGTATAGGGAATTGTCAGCGTGTTGCGCTCGGTCACAGTCCAGAACTCCGTGGCGTTCTGAAAAGCAGCGCCGCCTGTCGGGTCTATCAGCGCAGCGATGACTTTATTGTCTAACTGCGATGTAATCGCGCCCGCCGCCGAAAGCAACACCAGCACCATGATGGCATTGAGGTAGATAAATACCTGCTGCCGGCTCAGGGAAACGGTAGCAAAAAAGATGCTGCTGGTAAAAAGGGTAAACGGAATCAGGTGCAGCAGATAGGGGTTGATGTAGTACCAGAGGTGAAAGGGCCCGAGTTTGGCCTTATCAGCGCCCGGCAGCACATAGGCCAGCATCAGGCCCAG
>RDXT01000436.1 GCA_004292985.1 Bacteroidota bacterium | reverse complement strand
CCTCCGCTCTCCTTCACTATTCCGCCGAACCCCGTCTCCTTCGCTGCGTGGCAGAGAATGGAGTGGTGCTTCATATACAGCTCCTGGGCGAGGGCCTGCTGCGCTTCCGCTATAGCACCGACGGCCTTTTTGTAGAGGATTTTTCCTATGCCATTTCGGAATCGTTTCAGGTGTCGGGCGAATGGCAAGTAGCTGAATATGAAGAATATATATCGCTTACTACCTCCTGTGCGGAGTGTCGAATCGCGCGGGAAGACCTGCGGATCACCCTGCTCGACCGGGCCGGAAACGTACTTCTCGCCGATGAAAAAGGCTTTCACTGGGAGGAGCCGGGCGCGGGTGCAGCTCCGATCGTGATGATGAGTAAGGAGGCCCGCAAGGGAGAGCGCTATTTTGGCCTGGGCGACAAAAGCTGCGACTTCGACCTGCGGGGCAAACGCCTGCAAAACTGGGTGCATGACAGCTTTGGATTTGGTCCCGACAGCGACCCGCTTTACAAGGCCATTCCGTTTTACATGGGCATGTATGAAGGGCGCTCCTACGGCATCTTTTTCGACAATAGTTTCAAAACCTGGTTTGATTTTGCTGCTGAGCGTGAAGAAGCGACGAGTTTCTGGGCACATGGCGGCGAGATGAACTATTATTTTTTCTGTGAATCGCACCCCCTGGAAATTGCCTCGACCTATGCCTGTCTGACAGGTCTGCCCGAACTGCCGCCGCTCTGGTCGCTGGGTTATCATCAGTCCCGGTGGAGCTATTATCCTGAGAGTGAGGTACTTGGGCTGGCGAAAAAGTTCCGGGAAGAGCAGATTCCCTGCGACTCGATTTACCTGGACATAGACTATATGGATGGCTACCGGGTGTTTACCTGGAACTTTGAGCACTTCCCTGAGCCGGCCCGTATGATGGCCGAGCTGGAAGCCCAGGGTTTCCGGACGGTGGCCATGCTCGATCCGGGGATCAAAATAGACCCGGAATATGCTCTTTTCCGCGAGGGCCTGGAGAAAAATGTGTTTTTGCGCCGCTCCGATGGCGAATACGCCAAAGGCAAAGTCTGGCCGGGCAACTGCCTCTTTCCCGACTTTACCCGCCCCGACGTAAGAAGCTGGTGGGCAGGGCTTTACCGCGATTTTTTGCGCAAATACGGCGTTCACGGCATCTGGAATGACATGAACGAGCCTGCCTGCTTCGAGGTGGAAAGTAAAACTCTGCCCGACGATGTGCGTTTTGACTGCGACGGTCACCCGGCCTCTCACCTCAAGGCCCACAATATCTACGGCATGCAGATGGCCCGCGCCTCGCTGGAGGGCATCCGCGAAAATGTGTATCCCCGCCGCCCTTTCCTGCTGACGCGGGCGACCTACTCCGGCGGCCAGCGCTACGCCGCCACCTGGACCGGCGACAATGTCGCTACCTGGGAGCATCTTCAGATCGCCAACCGCCAGGTGCAGCGCCTGAGCATCTCCGGATTTTCGCTTTCCGGCTCCGATATCGGCGGATTTAATGAAAGGCCCGATGGCGAGCTGTTTGTCCGCTGGCTCGAAACAGGCATTTTTCATCCCTTTTTCCGCGTGCACTCGATGGGCTACAACCTCGCAGGCGATGCCGCAGTAGATGAGGAGGCGGTACTCGAACACATGCGCGCGGGCAGGCCCATTGACCAGGAGCCCTGGTCTTTTGGCGAACTGTTTACCCCGCTGGCCCGCAAGATCATCAACCTGCGCTATCAGCTTTTGCCTGCGATATATACGGCTGTATATCAATATGTTACCTATGGAGTTCCTGTGCTTCGCCCTCTGGCGTTTGAGGCGCCCGGCGATGCGTTGGGTCAGCGCGATGTTGTCCTGCACACTGAGGTAGGCGAGCAGCCCGCCGGTCTGCGGCACCACGCCGATGCGCCGGGCGCGCAGGTCGGCCAGCGCTACG
>RDXT01000632.1 GCA_004292985.1 Bacteroidota bacterium | reverse complement strand
TAGGCTTTGCGGGTGATGACCGTAGCGCGGGGGACTGTCGCCTCACAAAAAGCGTAGAGCAGCTTCGCCCCGTGTACAATGATGCCATTCCACTCCTGGTCTGTGCCCGGCAGGAAACCCGGCACATCTTCGAACACCAGCAGGGGGATATTGAACGAATCGCAGAAACGCACGAAGCGCGCGCCCTTGATCGAGGCTTTGATGTCGAGCACACCCGCCATAACCGAGGGCTGGTTGGCCACGATGCCGATGCTCCGGCCATCGAGGCGGGCAAAGCCCACAATGATATTTTCGGCAAAATCCTTATGCACTTCGAGGAAAGAATCCGCATCGCAAACCAGACGGATGATTTCCTTCATGTCATACGGCACATTGGCATTCTGGGGCACAATCGTACTCAGCTCCGGAATCAGCTTGTCTTTAGGCTCGTGGCAGACGAGGCGGACAGGATCCTCTTCACAGTTCTGGGGCATATAGCTCAGCAACTGCTTGAGGTGGCTGATGCACTCGATTTCGTTGAGGCAATCGAAGTGCGAGACCCCGCTTTTGCTGGAGTGAGTGGTCGCGCCGCCCAGTTCTTCGGAGCTAACCTCCTCATGCGTAACCGTTTTGACCACGTTGGGTCCGGTTACGAACATATAAGAGGTGCTGTTGACCATTAAAATAAAGTCTGTAATGGCCGGGCTATACACCGCACCGCCTGCGCAGGGACCCATAATGGCCGAGAGCTGGGGGATCACCCCCGATGCGAGGGTGTTGCGGTAAAAAATATCGGCGTAGCCCGCAAGCGAGACCACTCCTTCCTGGATACGGGCACCGCCTGAGTCGTTGAGACCGATCACAGGCGCGCCATTGCGCAGGGCCAGGTCCATGATTTTGCAGATTTTTTCAGCATAGGCCTCGGAGAGCGAGCCGCCGAATACCGTAAAATCCTGGCTGAAGACATAGACAAGGCGTCCGTGTATTTTGCCATACCCCGTTACCACGCCGTCGCCCAGCACTTTTTGCTCCTGAAGACCAAACTCATGGGAGCGGTGCATCACCAGTTTGCCGATTTCTTCGAAACTTCCTTCGTCGAGCAGCAGTTCGATCCGCTCACGGGCTGTAAGCTTCCCTTTTTTGTGCTGGTCTGCGATGCGTTTGGCGCCGCCTCCGAGGAGGGCTTCCTGGTTTTTTTGATGGAGAATGTCGAAAGGATGGGCCATGATGGTAGAATACGGGGTGTTGGGAACAAAACTAAGGGTTTTCTGCATTCATGAAAGGTGAATTTGGTCATTGGAGGGAGCGGAATAAACTCATTGCATATGTGAGTCCGGGCTTTTTCGTAATTTGCCTGCCTCGATGCAGCGAAACCATTTCCCCCTGCGTCATAGAGAAAAACAAACTTCTCTGGATTATGAAACAACTTCAAATTACATCCCTCCTGAGCATGTTGCTGCTGCTTGTGTTTTCACTGAGCGGCTGCTTTCAGGACAAGTGTACCCAGACAGCAACCTACTATACCTACCAGCCTGTTTATCAGAGCTATGAGACCATTCGCGCTGCCGTAAAAACCGAGCCTGCCCGCGAACTTAAGCAGCCCGGAAAGATGTACTTCAAAGACTCCTATATTCTGATCAGCGAAGTCAATGAAGGTATCCACGTAATCAACAACCAGGACCCCACAAATCCGGTAAACGAAGCCTTTATTGTAGTGCCAGGTAACCACGACATCTCCGCCAAAGGAAATGTGCTGTACGCCGACAGCTACATGGACCTCGTGACCCTCGATATTTCCAACATTACCCAGGCTGCCGAAGTGAGCCGCGTGCAGAATGTATTCGAATACGGATCATGGCACATAGGCCTCTGGGCTGATCCTGCCCTGGGCGTGGCTGTGGATTGGGAAGAAACACAGGTAGTGGAAGAGACCGAGTGCATCAGCGGAGGTGGCTGGGGCGGCTGCCGCAACTGCTTCCTGGAGAGTGATGGTATGGTGCGTGATGTGGCTTTATTTGCCTCCAACAGCTCCTTTGCTCCTCAGGCAGGCAATGTAACCGCAGGCGCTGACGTGACGACCGGTGTAGGTGGCTCGATGGCCCGCTTTACCATCGTGAACGACTATCTCTACACCGTAAGCAACAGCACCCTCACTTCGTATTTCATCGGCACCCTTACCAATCCGGTCGTCCGCACTGCCAATGGCATTGGCTGGGGAATCGAGACCATTTTCCCTTACGAAAACCGCCTCTTTATCGGTACAACCACCGGCATGCTGATCTACGGCCTCGACAACCCCAATTCTCCGAACTTCATCTCCAGCATCAGCCACGTAACGAGCTGCGATCCTGTCGCTGTCGAAGGTGACTACGCCTACTCGACCCTGCGCGGCGGCGACCCCTGCGGCAATACCTTCAACCAGTTAGATGTAATCAATATCTCTAACATCCAAAGCCCTGTGCTGGAGCATACCTATCCGATGTCCGGCCCTTACGGCCTGGGTATCCGCAACAACGTCCTCTTCATCTGCGACGGCGAAGAAGGCCTGAAAATTTATGATGCCACCGACAAGGCGCTCATTACCTCTAACCAACTGGCGCATTTCCCCGGGATCAAAGCCTACGATGTGATCCCGATGACCAATATTCTGCTGATGATCGGCGAAGACGGCTTTTATCAGTATGATTACTCCGACCTCAAAAACATCCGTCTGATCGGCAGCATCCCGGTCGTGGCGGAATAAATTCCAGATAAAAACAAGCCTGAAGGCCCGCAGAGACAGAAATGCGCTCTGCGGGCTTTCTTCTGTTTGATCCTTTCTGTCACTGGATTATCTTTGGCATAGCTTTTTCAGTAAAAGAATAAACCACACGCCTATGAACCATCGCCTGCCCCTGTTCATCTCCGGAGTGCTGCTGCTCATCGCCTGCTCCTGTAAAGAAACGAATGGCCCCGGTGCGCTGCAAAACAACAGCTGGCGCGTCAAAAGTATCGAAGGCTCCAATTACCTGAGCGTTGCCACAGAGGTATATGTGCTCACCCTGGGGGCCGATGGAAGTTTTGAAATTGGCTTTGAGGTAAACGAATGCACAGGCTCCTGGGTAGCAGGACCCGGCAAGGCCCTCGATTTCGGTGCGCCCGGCTGCTCCAAAGCCTGCTGCGACTCGCCTTATGCCGACAATATCAAGCGGATTCTCGACGTGGTGGACAGTTACCAGCTTCACAGCGGCAAACTCGACCTCATCGCCGGAGACGAGCAAATTCATCTCACCCTCGTGCGCTGAGCGTCCGGGATTTTTTGTATCTTGGCTATAAACAAACGGAATGAATACGCGCACCCTCTGGATATCAGTGCTTTTGCTGGCAGGACTTACCGGGGCTGCCCGGGCACAAAGCTCCGGCCAGGATACGGTCTATCTGGCGCTGCTGAACATCAGCCAGCCCATAGACATTGCCAGAGCCTATCTGCCTTCGCTGGAACAGCGCAGGGCCCTGATCCGCTTTGGCAGTGAGGACAGCCTCGCGCAGCTCAGCGACTTTATCCTGACAGAAGAAGCCCTCAATGGTCCCGACTGCTTTTTGCCGGACCTGAAACTCGTCTATCGCGACTATACCTATGTGCTGAGCCTCTATTGCAGCTCCGTAGTGAAGTACCGTAACAGCAGCCCCTATAAAACCTCGTCCGAGCGCATGCGCGGCGATCTGGTATTTACGCAGGGCCTGGCGGCATATCTCCGGCGGCTCACCCGACGGCATCTGGGGGTAGTGGCGGTAAGCTCTCCGCTCAAAGACAAAACGGTGATCTCTGCCCCGCTCGAAGAGATGAAAATGGACGAAGACAGCCTTCTGCCCGACGAAGAGGGAAGCAGCGACGCCGATCTCGAAGAAGCGGAACCTAAACCGGGCCGCGTGCTCGAAGTGGAAAAAGACCCCGAACAGGACGACGATCCGCCCTACTAAGCTGTCTCAGGCGTTAAATTCAATCGTGATCATATCGTGGACCTTCAGGCCGAGCAGGTCTGCGGCGGAAGCTTCGCGCATGGCGATTTCCAGATAGTGGCTTTCACCGAAGATGGCCAGCGCATCGGCTTTGCCTACATCGGAGTAGGTATTGACAACCCGTTTGAGGCGGAGGTTGCGGATAAATATTTCAAAACGCCGGGTTTCTTTCACCTGCATAAAATTGTCGCGGTGAATGTTGGTAACGGCATTGCCAAACTTATCAATGTGGATGATTTTGCCGCGCAAGCATGCGCCATTGTAGCTGGGCTCTCCCCAGCGGAGGTCGCGCAGGGCCTTCAAAGGCCCCAGAGAACCCACATTGCCCGTCTGGGCAAGCTTTGCAGCGGCAGGCGCATAGTAGCGCGCCGCCCGGAATGAGCGCGGAAAGTCCTCGCGCACAGGTGCCTGCGGACCCAGTTCCACGGCCTCTTTTACCTGACCATCGCAGATCAGGCTCAGTACGCCATTGTCCGGCGCGATAAAAAACTGCTCCCGGTACTTCATCACCAACCCCGTGGGGCAGGCTGTTTCCTCCGGATCAACCGCCAGCAGATGAACTGTGCCCGCCGGAAAAGCAAAAAAACTGTTTTTCACGGCAAATGCAGCCTGGATTATGTCGTAATCCGGGATTTCATGCGTTATATCCACAAGCGTAGCTTTGGGAAAGGCAGACAGGATCACCCCCTTCAGCACAGCAGGATAATGGTTGTTCGTACCCATGTCTGATGTCAAGGTGATAATCGGCATACCTGAGTTTCGCTTGCTGATATTTGTTTAGGGTTTTTTGTGGCATATTACAAGGATTCCCTATATGAAACAACCCTCTATTTTACGGCGTAATACAGCCCCATATTACATCATCCGGCATCAAATCAGCATAAATATCTATCTTTTGACGCACAAAGCCCATTAACATGCGGGAATTTCTGAAATCATTGACACTTTGCCTCTTTCTGGCATCTTCTTTTACGCTCCTGGCGCAGTCCAAAAAGAAGCCGGAGGACTACGGAATCAAATCGGCCAAAGCCCTCAAGCTCTATGACGAGGGGCTGCTTCAGGCTCAGTATCGCGACCGGGTAAAGGCCATAGCACTCTTTGAGGAGGCGCTGAAGCTGGAGCCGGAGTTTGCCCACGCCCATTTTCAGCTGGGGGTAAATGCCTGGGTGCGCAAAAAGTATGAGGATGCGGAGCCGCATCTGGAAAAAGCCTGGCAGTTGCGTCCGGGCGAGTTTGCGGGCATCGAGTTTTATCTGGGCGAAACGTATTACCACAACACGCGCTACGCGGAGGCGATACCGCTGCTGGAGGCCTTTTTTATGCGCGCCAATGGCCGCAAAGAGGATCTTTTCCTGGCAGGCCGGGACCTGCGCCATGCCCGCTTTGCGGCAGAGGCCGTGAAAAATCCGGTGGCATTTACCCCCCGCAACATGGGTGAGGCCATTAATACAGACCGCGACGAGTATCTGCCCTGCCTCACGGCAGACGACAGCTACCTGCTGTTCACCGCCCGCAGGCCTGAGAGCGTAGGCGGCTACAATGCCCAGTTGCAGGACTATTCCGAAGACTTTTTTTACAGCATCCACCAGGACAGCGGCTGGACAGCCTCCGAAAACCTGGGTGCACCCATCAATACCGCTGAGAATGAAGGCTCTGCGTTTATCACCGAAGACGGACAGACCATTTATTTTGCCGCCTGCAACCTGCCCGGCGGTTTCGGGAGCTGCGATCTCTACTTCGCGGTGCGCGTAGGAAAAGGCTGGGGCAAACCCCAGATTCTGGGACCAGAGGTAAACAGCGATGGCTGGGAGTCATATCCGCGCCTTTCACCCGATGGCCGCACCCTCTACTTTGCCTCGGCGCGTTCGGGCGGCGAAGGGGGCCGCGACATCTGGGTGAGCGAATGGGCCGAAGACCACTGGGGCAGCGCCCGCAACCTGGGCAAGCCTGTCAATACCCTCGGCAATGAAGATGCGCCTTTCCTGCATGCCGATGGCCTTACGCTGTATTTTTCCTCAGACTACCACCCCGGATTTGGCCAGCGCGATCTCTTTTTCTCACAGATGCAAAGCTCCGGCACATGGTCCGAGCCTAAAAACCTCGGTTACCCGCTCAATACCCAGGCAGATGAAAGTAATATCTTTGTAAATGCCAGCGGGAAAATGGGCTATATCAATTCGGACCGCGAAGGAGGCATGGGCCGCAGCGACCTGTATGACTTTACACTCGACCAGCGGATACGCCCTCAAGTGGCTACCTTTTTGCGGGGAATTGTTGTGGACAGCCTCACCCGCAAGCCCCTGGCCTCACAGATCCGGCTGGTGGAGGTGGTGAGCGGCGATACGATCCGCCAGGCCGTTTCCAGCACAGCCGATGGCCGCTTCCTGATGAGCCTCCCGCTCGAAAAAGAGTATGCTGCTTTTGTACAAGCACCCGGCTATCTCTTCGCCAGCAAAAACTTCTACCTCAAGGGCCTGGAAGAAGAAACCTATTTTGACCTCGAAATCGCCCTCTCACCCATTCAGAAAGGCGTGCAGGTGGTGCTGAAGAATATCTTTTTTGAATCGGGCAAATATGAACTGGCTGCCACTTCGGATGCAGAACTGGAGTTTGTGCTGCGCTTTATGCAGGAAAACCCGAAGATGCGTATCGAAATTCAGGGGCACACCGACGACATCGGCAGCGAAGCCGACAACCTGGCCCTGAGCCAGCGCCGGGCAGAGGCTGTGAGGCAGTGGCTTTCGGGTAAAGGGATAGACGCTACCCGCGTAGTTGCCAAAGGCTACGGCGAAAGTATGCCTGTAGCAGGAAATATCACCGATGAGGACCGCGCCCAGAACCGGCGAACGGAGTTTAAGGTGCTGGAGACGGGGAAATAGGGAGAAAAGATAAGGCTGCCCCAAAAGGCAGCCTTATTACATGATACATGTGTTTTGTTTGCGGATGAGGTCAGAATGGTACGAAGTGGAATTCTTCTTTGTCATTCTGGAAGTCGCGCAGCAGGACTTCGTCTTCGGTCAGACGTACGATGATGTATTTTTCGTCGTACTTGAGCAGGCCAGTGGCATCCTGTGCAGTGATCTGGAGGTTGGCTTTGTCGTCTTCGAGGGCCCAGGTACCGGTGAGGGTGGCTGTACCTACGATGGTACCGAAGCTAACGACGGCGGTGCCTTCTTCTGTAAGTTCGAACTTCCAGGTGTCGAAGTTGCCGCTCACGTCTTCGCCATCGGCGTTGGTGGCGCTATCCACTTTCCACACATTGGC
>RDXT01000631.1 GCA_004292985.1 Bacteroidota bacterium | reverse complement strand
GCGTCCACGCCCAGCAGCTTGCAGAGGTCATGTCCGAGGGCTTCCGTCATCTTGGGGTCCTTGCGGAACTGCTGCACCTTCACGTCCACAACTTTGCCTTTTTTGCCGGGCAGGCCGGTTTTGGTGTAGTTGGCATAGGGCTCATTTTCAATGTCGCAGACAATATACCCCTCCGGATATCCATACAGGACCTGAAGGGCCAGGTTTCCGTAGTTGGCCCAGAACTCAGACGCTTTGCTGTGTTGTACCTTAAACGCCTGATAGGCTGCGCGTTTGTCTTCGGTATCCAGAAACTGGTCCGGGGTCAGTAACTCCATGCCATAGGTGGCGAAGGTGTTTTTCATACCCGCAAGTCCTTTGTCGTAAAACATCGCCGCAATGTCCCCACCGTTTCCGGCGCTGCGGGTGGTGGTATTCGTCGTGGTGTAGGAGACATAGCCTGCGTCCTGGGTGGTTTTGGTGACGCGGGTGATGCCGGGGTCAAATCCATAAAAGGAAACCAGAGCGACCCGTTTAGGTGGCTGGGCAAGCGCGGACAGGTTGGCAGAGTAGCCTTTACCATTTTTGGCTTTGCGGCCTTCGACCGGAAAGTCGAGCTGGGCTTTGCCTGCTGCGGCTTTGGCATTGGGGGCAAATTTGGGAATCTGGGTCTGGGCCTGTGACAAACGGGCAGTGCCTGTGAGCAGCGCCAGGGTGAGCAGTAAGAAGAGTACATTACGCATGGGGAAGTACAATAATTAATGATGAAACCAACACATTCTATGCACTTGCTACGCGCATAAGAATACCCCAAAGTTCTTCTGTGCCGAAGGATTACACCATCGGGCAGCGACCGTATTTTTCTCAGGTATTTACCCTATATCAACCCACTTTCCCGTTCAGCGGCACCCTTAACTCCGCACTCACCCCTTCACCCGGCTGAGAAGTGACCTGAAAAACGGCACCTATGTGTGCAGCGCGGGTATGCATGTTCATGAGGCCGAGGCTGGAGGAGTCCCCGGAGTTGGGAGCCATGCCCTTGCCATTATCCGAAATGCGCAGGAGCAACTCATCCGGGTACTGGTGGAGGCGGGCTTCGACCACCGTTGCTTCTGCGTGTTTAAGGATATTATTGACCAGTTCCTGCGCGATGCGGAAGCAGGCGAGTTCCACCGCCTGGGGAAGGCGTTCAGAGGTTTCGGAGAGATCGGTTTGCCAGTCGAGGCGAATGCCTGCGGTAAGCAATGAGGCGGTAAGCATTTCGTTGAGGGCGGGAGCCAGCCCCAGGGTGCCGAGGGTGCGGGGAAGGAGCTGACGGGTAATGGCGCGAACTTCGTTACCTGCATCCAGCAGGGAGTCGCCGATGCGGCGGGTGAGGGTTTTTACAGGCTCTTCGGCGGCCTCGAGGTCTGCCTGAAGGCGCTGGGTAGCCATGCGCAGCGCCCCGATCTGCTGGGCGATGCCGTCGTGCAGTTCGGCAGCCAGGCGGCGGCGTTCCGATTCGGCCCCTTCAATTAAAGCCTCGATGCCCCGACGCTGGGTTTCGAGCCGGGCCTCACGCATACGCGCCCGCTGCCGGGTGAGCAAACCCGCAATCACGGCCCCGGCGGCCAGCAGCGCCAACAGCCCGCCGATGAGGGCAAGCCGGGTTTGCAGGCTGCGGTTGCGGTTTTCAGCGGAAAGCAGGCTGATCTGCTGCTCCTTTTTTTCCGTTTCAAACTGTGTCTGCAGCCGGGCAATTGCTTCCTGATGCGAGGTGCTCAGCAGGCTGTCCTGAAGCTGCACGTAGGTATCCATGGCTTCATAGGCCTGCACTGCCTTGCCTTCGCGAAGGTAGGCTTTCCCAAGCCAGCGGTAGGCATCGGCTATTTCCCGTCGGCGGCCCGTAATGCGGGCATAGATCAACCCTTTTTCCAGTTCACGGCGCGCCGCTGCCGGGTCGCCCCACTCCGCCAGCAGATGCCCGAGCAGCACGTGGCTGTAGGCCATGCGCCCGGTGTCCCGGACCGCCGCACTCATTTCGACTGCCTGCCTCACATAGCTGACTGCGCTGTCCCGGATGTCCAGGTTCGAATAGCAATTCCCCAGTGAGGAATAGAGTGAGGCCAGATCCGCCTGCATGCCAGCCTCCTGGCACAGGTTAATGCAGCCTTTGAGGGCAGAGATCATTTCGCGGTAACGTTTTTCCGGCTCATACGATTTGGCTATGGCAGCCAAAGCGGCAGCTTTCATGCGCAGGCTTCCAAGGCTGTCGGCAATTTCATAGGCTTTGGCGGCATAGCGGCGGGAAGAGGCCCCGTCCAGGATTTCTCCATAGTAGTTGGCAAGGTTGCCATAGGCCTGAGATTTGGGAATAGCCATTCCCCGCGCTTCGAATACCCTGAGGGCTTGCAATTGCATCTCAATGGCCTGCTGTACATTTCCCATGCGGAAATACAGAGCGGCAATGTTGCTGCGGGTGGCGGCGGCCTTCTCCTCCAGCCCTAATTCATCCCGGATAGTGAGCGCCTGCTGGTAATGCGTAAGTGCCATGCCATTGTCGCCAAAACTGCCATACATTGCGGCGAGGTCGCTGCAGGCTTGCGCCAGCCGGGCAGGCTCGCCTATGCGCCGGGCGAGACTGACAGCATCGCCAGCATATGAAAGGGCGCGTTCGCGGTCATTGCCATAAAATTCCCAGGCAATGTCACCCAGGAGTTTCAGACGGCTGGTATCATCGGAGGTGGCGGGCAGGAGGGCAATAAGGCTGTCTGCCAGCGTCTGCGCACGGGCTGGCGTAAGCCATAGCGCGACCATGAACACAATCAGGGGTCTCATAGGTATCTGGATAAGGGTCTCAGATAAGGCCGGTTTTCAGGGCAAATTGCGTCAGAAGTGCTACCTGATGGATGTCGAGCTTGCGCATCAGGTTGCTGCGGTGGGTATCTATCGTTTTGATACTGACAAATAACTCCGCTGCAATTTCCGGATTTGATTTTCCCCGGGCAATCAGGGTCAGGATTTCTTTTTCGCGGGCTGTGAGGCTTGCCAGACGCACAAACTCCGGAGCGGCAGACCCGCCATCCTGCCGGGGCATGTCCTGATCTACATAGGTTTTTCCGGCTGCCACCCGGCGGATGGCCTTGAGCAACTCGTCCTGATCGGCTGTTTTGAGAAGATAACCTGTAGCTCCGGCCTGAATACAGCGCTTCATCAAGGCTGGTTCGGCATGCATGGTGAGCATCAGGATTCGTATGTCCGGATATTGCCGGGCCATAGCCTGCGTGGTGTCTAATCCGTTGAGTACCGGCATGTCCAGGTCCATCAGTACAAGGTCTGCCCCGTGTACCAGCAGCAGATCCAGCAGTTCCTGTCCGTTACCAGCTTCTCCTACTACCTCGATATCCCCTTCTGACGCGACAAGCGCACATAAACCCTGCCGCATCATCATATGATCGTCGGCGATTATAATCCGGATCCGTGGCCTGGCAGGAGGACTCATGTTATGTATGTCGGAACACAGCGGAATGCTCGTTTCGGGTCGGGAGACCACTCACGGGCAATTTTAGCCCCTGCTCCCTGTCAACTGTTCCCTGTTCCCTGTACCCTGACACCTGTTCCCTGTCACTGATACTGCGTGATAAAGGGCTTTGTCCGTGCAAAAGCATCCTTAAACATATACTTCTTTTTCCAGACGGCAGCGGCGGCTACAGCTTCCTGATACGAATTATAAAAGCCGCTGAGGAGCAGTTTTTCGTTGATATGGTCCGGATTTGCCCAGAGAAAGGTACCCTGAGGGAAGCTCGGAGGAATGGTTGTCATTTCCTCGAAGCGGGCGAGCTGTACTACATACAAATTGACAGGCTTGCCGTTACCGGTGATTTTTGGCGGCTCGCGGTCCGGCACTTCTTTCTGAAGGCTGTAGGTACCTACCGCGCCGGGAACGCTGCCCGTGCTGCTGCCGGTTCCCGTTGCCATGCGGGCATCACTGCGGGTCGTACCCTGCTGCTGCGGAGGGTTCGGCTGCTTATAGGTCCGGGAAGTTACCTGCGCGGAAAGCTGAAAAGAGAATCCGGCGACGAGCGTAGCGATCAGAATAGATATGAGGTGGCGCATAATTTGACCTGTTTTGATTATGTAAGAACATAATTATACAGGCAATAGTACAAAAACTTTGCCGAAAAGCAGCAATCTGTGGCCCCGGATGTCAGGGTTTGACAAAAATAGTGCTCCAGGGAATCGCAAATGGTAAAAGTATGACCCAAACGAGGAAGAAAAGGGCCATATACCGGGGAAAAGGCTGCTGCTGTATCAGGGCTGGCAAGGCGGCGAAAAGCAGCCAGGAGGATTTGTAGATCAGTTGAAATAAGAGTACCAGGCTCATGTTTTCCGGATAAAACAGCCCCAGCAAAGACAGGATAAAAATGGCGCCCCACAATGCCCCTACCAGACGGATGGCTTCGGAATATACAAAATCATTGCTGAATACGCTCTGCTGCGCCACTTTGGGAAAAAACAGGCTGCTGATGCTGATCCAACCTGCAACAAGTACGTTGGCGGCGTACATCAATTTCATGAAAAGAAGGTTCATCTGCTTTGTATTATGGTTTCGCTTCGGCCAGTATCTTAATTCTGTTCATCACTTCCGGCAATAGTTCGCGGTAGCTTTTGCCCAGCAAGCGCCCGAATATTCCTTTGAACGGGCCGGTAAACCATACTTCATGGGCAAATAGCGTTTGTCCATTTTCCGTTGATAATGAACGCTTTACATACAAATACCCCAGCGGAAGTTTCGTTTTGAAGGTATAGAAAATTCCTTCGGAGACTTCGCTGATGACGAATCGGGATTCGGGGCCTTTGTCGGGGATCAAGGTGCCTGTGGCGCCCGCCTGAAAAGGGCCATCAAGCCGGGCATCCTTCAGGCCGCTGTCCCAGTCTTTCCAGCGGGGAACATCGGTCCAGACCTGCCAGATCTTTTCGGGCGTGGCGCGGGTGCTGAGGCTGTGGCTGAAGTGGGTAGCTGAATGTTGCGCAGGGGGCATAACGTATTTGTTTATGCAAATCTCAGCTTCCCGCACCTTTTGCCACTTCACCTTTGTTAAGTTCGTGCACCGGGCATGATATTTTTCCGGATACGGCTCAGCGACTGCGGCGCGATGCCCAGATACGAGGCCAGGTGCTTGAGCGAAACCCTTTGCAGCAGGCCCGGATTGCGCTCTGTCATCTGAAGGTAGCGGTTTTCGGCGGTCTGGGTTTGGAGTTCTTCGAGGATTTCTTCGAGATAGCCCTGCACTTCCTGCACCAGTTTCCGGACAAAAGTACTCCAGGCCCGGCGCTCCAGCAGCAGATGGGCATCTTCGAAGCTCATTTCCCATAACAGGCTCTCTTCCAGCACCTCGATACTCTCGCGGGCGGGTTGTTCGCTGTTAAAACTCTGTGTCGAAGTGAGGGTATAGGGCGCTTCGGTGAAAAATTTGGTCACGTCCACCCCTTCTTTCCAGACAAAAAAACGCAGCAGACCGCTTTCGAGAAAGTAGAGCGAGCGGCAGACCTGTCCCTCTTCGAGCAATAGTTCGCCCGGCACCGCCTTGCGGAGCCGGATACAGGCAGCAATGGCCTCCCAGTCGCTGTCGCTGAGGGGAGTATATTCCTGAATAAAGGCGCGGAAGGGGTGCATGGGGTCTCCCGATAGATTCAAATAGCTCCCAAATTAGAAAATATCTACAAAAGCTCTACGTGTATGTGGTCGTCGTGCCGCACAGCCTGGCAGCCATGAAAGCGCACTTTGGCACTTGTGAGACCCAGGCGCGCCTTCAGGTGAGGTTCGATCAATATCCTCCGCACCCCGTTTTTTGAAACAAAGGCCTGCACCATCGCGCGGGTTCCTGCCTCGTCGAAAAGATAGCGCTTTTTGCTTCCCTGTGGGATGATGCGCCGCAACAGATTGTATTGCCAGTAGCCTTTTTCCGCGCAGGCTTCGGGGCGGTTTTCCTCTCCCGGACGGGGTTCTTCGCAGATGCCGTAGCCCAGCCAGGAGGGTACGCCCGGGGAGATTTCACCCGTTTTGTGATCTCTGTACTGAAATGAAAGATCGAGCTTTTTGCCGTCGATGTGGCTCAGATGGGGCGGTAACGGAAATTTATCAATAAACGGAAAATTGGCGTCGAGGTACTTGACGAAGGTGCCGGGGTATTTTTTTTGCATCTCCTCCGCCACAGCAAAGGTAATTTCCCGCAGTTCCGGTTTTACATAGTGCCGGTTCAGCAAACAGGTCCAGAGGTGGGCCGGCTTCACGTAGCGGGTTGCAGTAAGGGGCAGCGGCACCCGGCCCAGCGGTTTTGCTATCGCAGGTACCAGAAACAGGGCAAACAGCAGATATAAAGCGGAGAAAGAGAGGCCCTGAGCCAGGATCCGCTGCCAGCGGTGCAGGAATTTTCTGCGGATATATCCATGCCCGAGCAGCGAAATCGCATAGACGATGCCCCCAACCTGGGTGAGGATGGTGAGCAAAACCACCAGCAGCAGATGAAGCAGGAAGCGCAGGACACGCAGCATACAGATTTTTGTGTGAGAGTATGTCCTTCATACGGAACCTGAAACGATTTGTGCGGCAGAGAGACTGTGCTTTTCTCCCAAAAATGAATAGCTTTGGGAATACCTAACAATGCTACTGATATGCTACGCCTGTTTGTTCCAATCCTGATTATCGCAGCGCTGACCCTCAGTTTCAGCGCTGCCCGCAAGTCAAAGAGCCTCTTTAACGGCAAAGACCTCACAGGCTGGCATGTGGATGTGCCCGATATGGACAAGGATCCCGCGCTGAAAAGTCCCTTTCTGGTACGCAACGGCCTGCTGGTGAGCATGGGCAACCCCAATGGCCACCTGATCACAGATGCAGTCTATAAAAACTACCGCCTCGAAGTGCAGTACCGCTTTGCGGGCGAGCCGGGCAACTGCGGTGTGCTCGTCCATGCCTCCACGCCACGGGCGCTCTACAAAATGTTTCCCCAGTCGCTCGAAGTGCAGATGATGCACAGCAATGCGGGCGACTTCTGGTGTATCGTCGAGGACATCCAGGTGCCGGACATGGAAACCCGCCGCGGCCCCAAAGAAAACTGGGGCATTACTGAAGGCAAGGAGCGCCGCGTCATTAACCTCACCGACAACTCCGAAAAGCCGCTGGGCGAGTGGAATACCATGATTGTGGAATGCTACAAAGACCAGATTAAGGTATGGGTAAACGGCGATCTGGTCAATCACGGATTTGGATGTACCGTCAGCAAGGGG
>RDXT01000435.1 GCA_004292985.1 Bacteroidota bacterium | reverse complement strand
CCTCCACCATCGGGTCGCCGCCCAGCATCTGGATCGCGGCAGTGGCAATGGCTGTGCGGGGCCAGAGTGAATTGACCGCAATCCCTTCGCGCTTAAACTCCTCCGACATGGCAAAGGTGCAGAAGCTCATGCCGTATTTGGCCATCGTATAGGCCACGTGGGGCGCAAACCAGCGTTTTTCGATATTCAGGGGCGGAGACAGGTTCAGAATATGGGGATTCTCGGCCTTCATCAGATGGGGAATACACTTCTGCGACACGAGAAAGGTGCCCCGGAAATTTACCTGCTGCATCAGGTCAAAGCGCTTCATGGCTGTGGCGAGCGTTCCGGTGAGCTGGATCGCAGAGGCATTGTTGATCAGAATATCAATTCCGCCAAATGTGTCAACTGCCTGACGTACAGCCGCTTCGACCTGCTCTTCTTCTCTGACATCCACCATGACAGGCAGTGCCTTACCCCCGGCAGCTTCCATCTCTTCGGCAGCCGAAAAGATCGTGCCTTCGAGTTTGGGATGCGGATCGGCGGTTTTGGCCGCGATCACGATGTTGGCGCCTTCGCGGGCGAGCCTGAGACCGATGGCCTTGCCGATGCCCCGGCTGGCACCTGTGATAAAAACCGTTTTGTTTCGGAACGACATGGGGGAGAGGAGTTAGTAATAGGATGTCGGGTACAAAATAGTATGCAAGCATAACAAGTGCAAGTTTTTTTGGGGGATCGCTTTCATTCCCGATAGACAAGCGACAATTTACCCCCTCCCCCAACAACCAAACCCTTTTCGCCGTTATGAGTTAACAAGTCTTGTGTTAATTCAGTCTATATGCGTTATCTGTTTTTCGTCCTTTTCATCTGTTCAGGCATTCTTACTTTTGCCCAGGCTACCCTTAGCACTGCCCGCACGCGGGTGTATAAAAGCTATGTCAGCAACAATAAAGCTGAATGGGAGGCGGGAATCAACGATTTAAAGCGGCTCTGCGCTGATACCTGGAACTGCCCGCCACAAACCTTGTTTGAACTCGCCCTGTCCGAATACGGTCTGATCGCCTACTGCATTTCCACCAAAAACACGGGCGGCGTCGAGGCCCAAATTGCAGAGGCAGAAGGCCACCTGAATGTGCTGGTAAAGCGCAATCCCCAGCACGCTGCGGCGCACTCCCTCTTAGGCTCCCTGATCGCGATGCGGATAGGACTCAGCCCCGGCAAAGCCATCTACCTGGGGCCGCGCAGCAGCAATTACCTCGACCAGGGAATCAAATTAGGCGCTAATGATCCTTTTGCCTGGGCCGAGATGGGAAATATGCGCTACCATGCCCCGGCGCTCTTTGGTGGCAGCTACGACGAGGCCATCAAAGCCTTTAAAAAATCGGTGGAACTCTTTGACGCTCAGCCTGCACTGCGCAAAGACAACTGGATCTACCTGCATGCCCTCACCTGGCTGGGCCGCTCCTATGAGGCCAAAGGCATGAAAACCGAGGCCATCGCTGCCTATAAAAAACTCCTGGCCTTCGAGCCCGGATTTACCTGGGTGCGCAACGAATTGCTGCCCGCCGCCGAAAAAAGCCGCTGAAATCAGAGAATCAGTACACTCCGGTACAGAATCCGCCCGCCTGTGATATGCACCCGAAGCAGATATAAGGCTGGAGGCAGATCCGATACATCTTCATATACGGTATGCGCGGGTTCAACCTGCCGGGTTCTGAGAATTTGTCCGTTGATACTGGCGAGTTCGATGCCGGATATAGGCTCTTTGCTATGGCGGATGATAAGCATATCCTGACGCACCGGATTGGGATAAACCTCGATCTGGCTATTCTGTTGGTCTTCCACAGCCAGCGCAGTGCATGAGGGAGCATTGGCAGAAACGCTTCCAAATACACCCTGATTTACATACCATTTTTCCCAGATGCCTCCGTTGCTGCTTTGCCAGTCATTAAG
>RDXT01000434.1 GCA_004292985.1 Bacteroidota bacterium | reverse complement strand
GCTACCACAGAAATCGGCGAGCCATTCCCCAACTGCTTCTTCCAGACAAATCAGTCTGTGTGGTTTAGCTTTGTTGCGCCTCCTTCAGGCCTGGTGACCATTACCACCGATATTGACAGCTCTTTCGTTACCAACGACGACACCCAGATTGCGCTGTATTCCCTCACCGGAAGCTGCTCAAACCCTACGGGTCTTACCGAAATTGCCTGCGACCAGGACGGCGGTACGCTGATTGTCTTCAACTCGATTATCACAGCCCAGGCTGTAACCCCCGGACAGACCTACTACATCCAGGTATCCGGATACGGAGGTACAGAAGGTGCTTTTGCGATCAAAGTTACTCAGCTGTTTATCCCTCCGAGCGATGCGGCTTGTAGTGCCATTACCCTCCCTGTGGACGGAACCATTGGCAACTACTACAACACAGGCGCTACCCTTCAGCCAGGTGAAGATGGTACCATTAACCCTCCGCTGGGTAACGGTGCCGGTAACTTTGCCTGGTATCAGGAAAATGCTGCTGCTACCCAGGGCCTGCTGTCCAACACCGTATGGTTTAAGTTTGTGGCTCCTCCTTCCGGATCGGTATTCATTGACCTTTGCAATGGCGGTACCAATACCTTCTTCGATACACAAGTGGCTGTATATGAAGTGGGTAGCTGTACCAACTTTACCACCTACAACCTGCTGGGTGCAAATGACGATATGGCCGGTGGCTGCCCTGCTCCGGCAGATGAGTTTGCTTCCCAGCTGACCGTTAACTGTCTGGCTCCCGGCCAGACCTACTATGTGCTGGTGGACGGATGGAATGGCGCCACAGGTAACTTTGGCATCAGCGTTACAGAGGTAATTAAGCCTGCCCTCGATGTGGATTTTACGGCTGTAAATCCTGACTGCCCCGGCGCAGTCAATGGCTCGATTGACCTCGCTGTAACCGGCGGTGGTGGTCTTTATTCCTTCCTGTGGAGCACGGGCGACACAACAGAAGACCTGCTGGACGTAGCCGCTGGCAACTATACTGTTGCAGTATCTGACCAGTGCGACAGCACCATCACCCTGCTCATCAAGCTGGAAGAAGCTGCTGAACTCAACGCTTTTGCAGGTGCCGACACCGCATATTGCATCGGCGGAAGCACGGTACTGGGCGCTGATATCCTGGCCGAAGGCGGTCTTCCTTTCTCCAGCAAGCGCGCATTTGGCGTAGATGTAGGCGGACAAGGCGCTTTCTTTAAAATCCGCCTCAGCGAACCTGGCCTTCAGACAAACCTTACGACCAACAACGAATCCTACTTTGCAGACGATGATGCTTTCGGTGTGATTTTCGCCCTGGATGCAACCAACTCGCAACTGGTAGCGATAGACACGGCTACGGGTGCAACGACCGTCATTGGCGCTACGATTTCCCAGCCTAACCACACCTGGACAGGCCTCGGATATGATCCGGTTTCCGCCTCCATGTATGGTGTGAGCACCAGCGGTACTGCCGCTACACTTTATACCATTGACCTCGGTACAGGTGCTGCTACTGTGGTTGCTCCGATCTCAGGCTCCAATATTCCGATCTGGCTTGCCATTGATACGGCGGGTCTGGCCTATGTGATGGACATCGGTACCGATGCGCTCTACTCCCTGAGCCTTAATACTGGTGCTGCCACGCTGATCGGTTCTATCGGATTTAATGCGGGTTTTGCCCAGGATGCTGACTTCGATCCTGAGACAAACACCCTCTATCTGGCTGCATTTAACGTCGGAACCGGTAATGCAGAACTGCGCAAAGCCAATGTGGCTACAGGTTCTACGACCCTGGTCGGTGAGTTTACAGGCCTCGACGAAGTAGCTGCCTTCAGCATCTTCGCCGAAACCGGACAGAAGTACCAGTACTCATGGACTCCGTTCCTCGGTCTGTCGAACCCATTCGCTCCGAATCCCGTAACGAC
>RDXT01000433.1 GCA_004292985.1 Bacteroidota bacterium | reverse complement strand
TTGCGGTTGTACCAGATGTCGGCATTGACCAGCGGCATCGAGGTGCGGAATTTTATGTCGTAGAAGTTGTTGGGGTTCAGTTGCTCATTGGCATTTTCGATCTGGGGAAACTGCTGGCTCTGGGTAAGCTGGTTAAGGGTCTGATACACAGGGTTGAGCAGGTCGCCCACGGGCAGATTGATCGAGCGTCCGCCCTGGGAAAGGGTATAGGAGCCGAGGAGAGACACAGAGGGGAGGTACAGACTGCGGGCTTCCTTGAGCGCCCAGGTGCTTTTTTCAACCTGAAGCTCTTTCTGGCGCAGCATGTCGTTGCTCGCAATCCCCTGGAGGACATAGCTATCCAGCAAAGATTGCGCTTTTACCGGAGCAAGGGCCAACAGCAGTACACAGCTAAGCAGGAGGGAGGTTATTCGCATAGTGTAATGTGTTAATAATGTGAACACTGTTCATTTAGGTGCAAAAAAATTACCCTGCCGAGAGCATCCGGAGCAGGGTTTGTAAAGATGCAAAGATCGTATCATGCAATTCGCTTTCCTGCATTTGCAGAATGGAAAGGCGGTGACAGTTGTGGAGAGAGACCAGGCCATGCACCTGCCCCCAGAGCATAACCGAGGCCAGGCGGCTGTCGCTGTAGTGTTTGATCAGGCCCTTGTCCATGCACTCCTGCACGGTCTGGCGCAGAAAACCGAAGGCATGGTTGCCCATCTCCCACTTTACGCCATGGTCTATAAACTTCATCGGGGCCGCCAGAATGAACATAAGCTGGTAATGTTCCGGATTGGCGAGGGCAAATTCTACATAAATCCGGCCAATAGCATAGAGCCGGTCCAGCGGGCTTTCGATACTCACCGTCTTGGCAAATTCCACCAGCAGACGGTTAAACGCAACCTCCTGCACAGCCATCAGCAGGTCGTCTTTGTCGGTAAAGTAATTGTAAATGGTTGCAGGACTGTACTCGATCTTTTTGGCAATCGCACGGATGGATGTTTCTTCGTAACCCACCTTCGCAAACATCCGGGTGGCCTCAGTCAGGATCAGCTCCCGCATCTCAAGTCGCTCCCGTTCTTTGCGATCAGATATACCCATGTAACTTCTGTTTTTATTGTTTACTACGCAAACTTAGTGAACAGTGTTCATTGTTTCCAAATATTTTTTTACGTTTCCCTGATTTCTCGCCCAAAGGCCGTTTTTCCTCTTTCAACTGCCTTGCTTTTCCGCTCATATTCCGTCAATTTCGCCTGATTAACATTTTCCTTATGCTCCTTAACAGAAGACTGATACTATTCCTCAGCTGTATCCTGCCGATGTGGCTCTGCGCCCAGACAGGGACCGTCGCCCTCGAAGACATCTGGCTGCGCTACGCCTATGTGGCCCAGTCGCCCAATGGCTTCACCTGGATGAACGACGACAACTATTACAGCGTACTCGAAGAAAATGGGGTAATCTCCCGCTACAGCATTGAAAATGAGAAAAAAGTAGATGATATTCTCGTTTTTGCAGGTCTTGAACTGGGCGGAACGGCCCCTTCGGAGATTCAGGACTACACATTCAGCAGCGATGAGCAATTAATCCTCCTCAAAACGGACATTAAGCCCATTTACCGCTATTCCAGCACTGAAAAATGCTTCGTGGTGTCGCGCAGCACCCGCAAAAGTACCCCGCTCCACGGGGGAGCGCCTGTCAGCAATGCCGCTTTTTCGCCCGATGGCAGCCGGATTGCCTATGTTGCCGACAATAACCTCTTTTATACGGACCTGAACACAGGCAAAGAGACCCGCGTCACCTCCGACGGTGCCTTCAACCAGATCATCAATGGCGACCCCGACTGGGTGTATGAAGAAGAGTTTGCCCTGAAAACGGGCTTTCAGTGGTCTCCCGACAACAAACGCATTGCCTTTTACCGTTTTGATGAATCAGCCGTGCCGGAGTTCAGCATGGAGA
>RDXT01000630.1 GCA_004292985.1 Bacteroidota bacterium | reverse complement strand
CTTTTCCGATGATCAGCTGCGCCTCGGGCGAACTGCCCATCAGTTTAAAGCTGCCATAGTCGCAGTAAAAAAGATAGGGCGAGGGATTGATCGAGCGCAGCATGCGATAGACCTGAAACTCATCGCCCCGGAAGGCCTGCCGGAATTGCCGCGAAAGCACAATCTGAAATACGTCGCCCCGCTGGCAGTGATCCTTGCCTTTTTGCAGGATGTCGAGGAATGTCTCATCGCTGTAATTGGTTTCCTCTTTGCCCACCACTTCAAAGCCATACTGCGGAAGGGTCTGGCTGTAGATCAGCGACTCGATATGCCCCAGACGACTCTCCTGCTCTCCATAGCTGTGCTCAAAAAGGTACATTTCATTGTTGAAATGGTTGATCACAATGAGGTAACGATAGACATAATAGAGCAGGTCCGGAATCTCGCGCTGCGCATCCGGATAGGTCTGAATATCAACCGTTTCGTACTGGCGCACCACATCGTAGCTCTGGTAGCCGAAGAGTCCGTTGCAGGGAAATCGGAAGGTTTCGGCATCTGTTTCGAAGCGTTTCATAAACGCCTCCAGCGCGCCCGGCAGCTCACCCGGCTTCGTGAGCAGCGAGGTCTCCTTGCTGCCATCAGGCAGGCGCAGGCTCAGCTCATTTCCGCTCAGGGAAAAAGCCGCCAGTGGCTCCAGGCCGATGAACGAATAGGTATTGTCATGGCCGTGATAGTCAGAGCTTTCCAGCAGCAGCGGGCAGGCGAAGTGGTCGCGCAGGCGCAGGTACAGGCTCACCGGAGTGACCGTATCGGCCAGCAGCTTTTTCCAGCGGGTATGTAAAGAGTAGGTACGCATATCAAACTAACCTCCTGTAAAAAGAAAATGGGCTTATCACGTCGCAGACGGATAAGCCCTGTATTGCATTGAGTTGATCTTTATGCACGGGAGGTCCGGCTGCGATTTTCATCTGCAGCGCGCCACCAACCTGTATTATTGTGCAAAAAGACCATCTTCTTTGTTTCCTGCTACAAATATAGGAGCGATTTCATTTTCTCCAAAGGAAATGTGAACGTCACGCCCCAAATGTGTATCTTTTGCACACAAAATGAAAGCTATGTCAGTGCCCATACCCATAGGTGAGCAGAAATATACTCCGGAGGCTTTCCTGAAAAAGGTAAAAATTTTGCCATGTTTCTCAAATGCTGCATATCGTCTTGCAAATGAGGCCATTCCTCATGCATCTTGCAGATGCGTATGAAAAATAAGCACTCCCTTCTGCTTTGCTCCCTGCTGCTCTGTGTTGGCTTTTTTGCCTGCAACCGCGTCAAAGACTATATCGAGCCACACACACTGCTCATTTTCCCCACTGATCCGGGGCATTTCCGCATTTCGCTGGTGCAGGATACCACCTACGACACAGGCGGACCCGTACCTGCGGCCTACTACAAAAAAGAAGTAAACGGCGGACTGGAAACAGACCTTACCGGACGAACAATCCAGGCCATAGAGATTTTCCGCTCACCCGAAGAGCTGGGACAGAACTACCAATTCACCCTCTCGCGGGTCTGGGCGCAATACATCGAGCCTGTCGAAGGACAGAATTACTATGCCGAACGTATCGAGGAAAATGTCCGTACCCTTATTCTGAAATTCCCGGTATATGAAGGAATTCGCTGGAATGGCAACCTTTACAACAACCGGGGCGTTCAGGAATACAAGTATGGCAACATCGATACGACGGTCGTGGTACGCGGCAGAAGCTTTCCCAACTGCGTGGTAGTCATTCAGAAAGCGGACACGAGCGGCTTTATCAATAAAAAGTTTGCCTACGAAATCTATTCTCCCGAAATCGGTCTGGTTAAAAAGTATGACCGCTCTCTTGTATTTGACGGCCCCAATGGTGAATTTAACCCGGATAAAAGCCGCATTTATGTAGAGGAGATTATCGAAAACAACTGATATGCTCAGGATTACGTGTTGGGTGCTGTTACTGGTTTCGGGTGGTCTGCTTATGGCCCAGAAGCCTGCGTTTACGGGCAAAAAAATCGGATTGTACATCAGCAGCCGCGAATTTTCTTATACCGATGCCTATTATCCGGACATCGCGCTGTTTCTGAAGGCCGAAGAAGACCGCTCTGCCGCCCCCAGAGTCAAGCAGGAGCTGATTATCCGCCTGGGGGAAACGCTCTCCCGCCAACTGGAGGCCAATTCGGGTGCCGATACAGTGGTTTTTCTGAATGCAGACCTGCGACGCGGACAGGCTATGGTTACTGCCTGGAAGCCCGAAAGCCGCACAGCTGCTGCACCCGAATTGAAGGAATTCGACCAAATCCTTGTTATTCAGGAGCTTACCCTCAGCACCCGCATCCAGAATTCAGCCTATATTTTCGGGAGCCGCATCCGCACCGAGCGCACATCTGTGAAACTGGCCACGCTGAGCGCCATTTTACTTCAGCCCGGCGCCAGCACGCCCGGCACGCTCTTCCACACCTGCCTCGATGAGCACAGCAGTCCGCGCACTGCCACCCCAATTGATGTATTTGCAAAGGAATCGGCCCTGGGCCTGTTTTTCAGCCGCGTGTTTTCGCAGAGCTGGTTGCAGATGCAGGAAAATGTGAGCGATAATTGTGGGGGATAGGTATTTGAATTCCGGCACAATTTGTTCATTTTGCTGGAAATTCTACTTCTATGCAACTCCTCCGCAACACCCTCCTTCTGTTTACGTTGCTGCTGTCCGGCATCTGCGCCTTTGCCCAGATGGGTCAGGTATGGCCAACACAGACCCGCCAGCGTTTTGATATTGATGAAAACGGAGAAACCCTCCAGGAATATGAGGTCGAAGATTACCCCTCCTATTTTCTCTTTATCAATGACAAAGAGTTTATCCACTGCACCGGAGACATTACCAGCCTCTACAAAATCACCAGCGCCAAAGAGCAGGACAGCTACATGTCCTACGAGGTGCTGAGTGAAGTCGGCAACGAGTATGTCTTTAATTTTGACCCGGTGGAAAGCCAGGTCGTGATTGTCTCTGCAACGGGGTTCGCGCTCTTTATCCAGTGCCTGCCCATGTATGAAACGGCTGTATTTGAGACGATTGGCAAGCGCGCGAAACCCTGATCAGCGCTGGGCAGTGGACTCGGTGCTCTTTCCCCAGGGACCTGTGATCGCAATCGTAAGGCCCGCATCCTGAATGTTGACGAACATTGTAGTGCCGTCAGGGGAGAATACTGCGCCCGCAAACTCGGACTCAAAGCCCACATTTTCGGCAATGACATAGGACCCACCCGAAGGGGTAATGCCCATGATCCGGGGATGTGGTCGGTCTTCGCATACCACCAGGTCGCCTGAGGGGCCGATGGTGAGGTTATCGCAGTGCTGTACGAGCCGACTACGGTCAGATTCGAGAAAAAGTTCGAGCTGGCCGGGCGATTCATTTTCGCGCGCAGTGCCTTCGTGGGGGCTGGGTACGTAGCGAAAAATCTGCCCCTGCTGCTTGCTGCCGCCATTGGTGCAGGCAAAATATAGTTCATTTTCTCCAAACCACATCCCTTCACCCCGTGCAAAGCGGGCTGCTCCTCTTCCGAATCCCCGCTTCCGCAGGTCGTCGGCAGGCGCATGAATCTCTTCGAGGTCCATCCAGGTAACAGAAACCGGAACGCCTTCGGGGAAGACCTCGATCTCCAGTTCGGGCCAGTTGCGGGTGTCTTTGCTGGGCTCACCCAGGATCATGAGCGCCTGAAGGCGGCCACCGCCTCGCAGGTTGCCGTATTCGTTGGGGATGTAGCGGTATATCAGACCATCGGGGCGGTCTTCGGTCTGGTAAACGATGCCCGTGCGGGGGTCCACACACACAGCCTCGTGCTGAAAGCGCCCCATGTCGCGCAGCGGAATCGGATCACAGAGCTTTTGTTCTTCTGAAGCAGGTACTTCGAAGGGGTATCCATGCCACTGGGTAAAAATGCTGCAAGGTCCGTCCACGGTTTCTTCGCAGGAAATCCAGGTGTTCCAGGGCGTAGGGCCTCCAGCACAGTTGCGGAGGGTACCCGCCAGGGAGAGAAACTCCTCTTCGACCCGCTGCGTAGCGGTGTCAAATACGAGGGTGGTACAGCCGCCGGGGCAGGGTTCGCCATTCAGCGGACCTGCATCGTAGAGCTGGGCCTTCATGCTCCGGGTCAGGTATTCGTGGCGCATGCCGAAGGGGCTTTTGTCGCGCATGTCCACATCCAGCTCATGGTTGCGGAGGATCAGGGTTTTCCCATTCTGGCCGCGAAAGGTGGCCATGCCATCGGGGCGGCCCGGCACGCGCAGGCCATCGCTCATGCGCTCGCCCGCACGGGAGATAATTTTATAGCTGAAGTTGCGGGGCAGATTCAGAATACCATCCCGATCGTGGGTGAGGGGGCCATAGCCTTTCACCATGCGTTTAGCCCTGGGCGGGGTGGCCAGATTGCCGGCGAAGGCCTGGAGTCCGGTGAAACCCAGGCTTACCAATGCGGAAAGTCTGATAAATTCGCGCCGGGACAAGCGGTGATTTCCCATGTGTCAGTTCTGATTCATCAATTTACGATAGCGCTGCTCGTCTATGCCCAGCGCAAGAATACTCACAGTCGTGCGGCTCTGGAGGTGTGAGCGCCAGATCAGCGATTTGCCCTCCGGGAGGCTCCGCGCCAGATCCTCGTCACAGCTAACCATGTATCTTACATAAAGTTCGTCGCCGCGGATCAGCTGAAAATATTCTTTGAGATAAAAATCGCCCCTGCCGCTTTGCTGCTCGATCTGGCTGCGCACCTCGCGCATCAGGGAGTCGGCATCAGAAGTCCAGGGCAGCCCCCCCACCGTCGTCAGGAAAAAGCCCGGATATTTGTAGGGTTCCACATCTTCGTACCAATAGACATCACGGGCACCTTCGAGGGTAAAAATGGCCTGCTTCATCAGGTTTACATCGGTGAAGCTGATCCGGGACCAGGGAATTTCGCGCGCATAGGTGCGGAACTGGTCAAACTCAGCAGGATCGAAGATATACGAGAATCCATCGTAGGACAAATAGCCGCAATGGAGGTTGAGGTTGAGCGTGCGGACAAGTTCGCCGTCTTTATAGAGTTTCAGCGAATAATGGTAGTCGCATTTGTCTTCAAAGGTCTGCTCCAGGTCCCATTTCTGCTGAATACGCTCCATCAGCTTGAGATCATAGGTAATAAAGGTACCCAGTTCTTCCTGGATCGGCACCAGGTGATAATTGTGGAGCGGCACGCCAATCAATGCCCAGTTGCCTGAGGAAAAATTAAGCCCGGAAAGCACCGGGTCGGCGCGGAGAATGCAAGGCGCGAGCAAAGCCAGGAGCAGTAACTGAGAGACAAACTTCATATCGGGGCGAATTGGAAAACGTAAGAACCACAAATTTATGAAACCAGATCATTTTCAACCTCTTCGGCTTCCTGAACCAGCACTTTTTTTTCGATGGCCCGTGCCGTTGGGGTATTAGCGATGCCTCCGAGGGCTGTTTCTTTGTAGCGAAGCTCCATTGAAGCGCCGACTTCTCCCATGGCATCCACTACTTCATCTACCGGAATCACCGCGCTGTCACCTGAAAGAGCAATCTGCGCCGCAGCGAAGGCAATGACAGAGGCAGAGCTGTTTCGCTTCACACAAGGCACCTCCACCAGACCTGCTACCGGATCGCAGACCAGTCCGAGCATATTCATCAGGGTAATGGCGACCGATTCGAAGATCATTTCAAGGTCGCCGCCGAGGCACCACACCACCGCCCCGGCTCCCATCGCAGCGGCAGTGCCTGTTTCGGCCTGGCATCCGCCCACAGCTCCGGAGATAGAGGCCCTCCGCTCGATAATCAAAGCAATACCTGCTGCAATAAGCATGCCTTCGAGCAGGGTACGCCGCGGAATCTGGTGCAGTTCCTCGATGGTCGTGAGCACACCCGGCATAATACCCGATGCACCGGCCGTAGGAGCCGCCACAATGCGCCCCATACAGGAGTTTACCTCCTTAGCTGCGAGAGTATAATAAATGAGTTTCTGAAAATTTTCCCCCAGCACACTCACCTTCGCATCGCGCACTTTTTTCGCACCGTTGCGGATCATACCGCTGACGGAGGTCATATCTTCTTCCAGGCCTGTATGCACCGCATCTTTCATCACCACAAAGGCCTGATCGAGGCGGTCCCAGATTTCCTGTTCGCTGCGTCCGCGCTGCTCCATCTCATAGGAAAGCACAGCTTCCCAGGGCGCTGAGCCGTGTTCGCGGCACCATTCACCCCATTCGCTGAAGCTATCAAACAGTA
The DNA here is from genome assembly GCA_004292985.1 of Bacteroidota bacterium. GTDB lineage: Bacteria > Bacteroidota > Bacteroidia > J057 > J057 > RDXT01. The sequence goes on along the minus strand of RDXT01000630.1, from coordinate 1,023 downwards.
TCGGCATAGGCTTTCCGGTTAAGAAAACTCAATATACTGAGAAGGAACGTGATCTGTAAGCCAAACTCCATTTTCAGAGCGAAAAAATACATATCCGGCCCGGTGCATCTCCCCTGCCCGCACGCGCAGGATCACAGCCTGCCCCCGGCGCTGGCCTACTTTCACAGCTGTTTCCTCATCCTTGCTCAGGTGTACATGGTGGCGTTTCATGCGCTGAATCCCCGTTTCGCGGATGGCATCCAGAAAGCGGGCGACAGTGCCGTGGTAGAGATCTTCCGGAGGTGTAACGGCTTCATACTCAAGCGAAACCGGGATCGTATGCCCCTGGCTGGCACGGATTTTTGAGCCATCGTCGCTGATCCGGAAGCGCTGTTTATCATTTTCTGCCACCACCTCGCGCAGCAAAAGCTCCTCAATATCTATCCCCTTTTCGCGTAGTTTCTGCAGCAGAATGTCTATATCTGTCCAGCCCTGCTCATCGAGGCTGATTCCCAGCACATCGGGTTGGTGGCGCAGGGCTTTGCTGAGCAGTTTGCTGATCTGAACATGTGAAGCTGACATCAATCAATACAGGGTTACTTTCCGGGCTAATGGTTTGGTTCCGTCTTCCCAGAGAATACGTAATACATAAGAACCCGGACGTACCTGCTCCGCTACCGATGCCTCTACCTGCTTTTCGCCCAGCGCTTTCAGGGTGAGGGCAATCTCTCTTCCGCTGAGGTCAAACAGCTGTATCTGCTTCCAGGCACCCGGCTGGCGATACAGGTCAATGCGAAAAGTGCCCTGCGCCGGATTGGGATACAGGACCAGTTCCGGGCTGATCTCCTCCAGCATCCGGTAGGCTTCCTGCGCCTGGGGAATGCCATATCCATAGTCATTGTCCGGGGTGAGATAGCGGTCGGCTGATTCGCGCAGGGCCTGTGTAATGGCAGAAGCGCCCGCATAGGGGTGCGCCTGGATCAGGCAGGCGGCAAGACCGGAGATCAGCGGACAGGAAAAGGACGTACCATTTCCCTGGAGCAA
>RDXT01000629.1 GCA_004292985.1 Bacteroidota bacterium | reverse complement strand
TCAACCATCATTGATGTACGTGTTACAGAAGAAAGCGGAAGGCAGTTTGTCGTAGAAATGCAGGTAACGGAGCCTGATGGGTTCGACAAACGGGTTCAATACTACGCGAGCCGTGATTATTCGATGCAGATCAGCAAGGGTGAAGATTATACGAAGTTAAAGCCTACCGTTTTTATTGGCATTCTCGATTTCTCTTACTTTCAGGGGGAGGAGTATCTTTCATACCATTCACTCCTTGATGAGAAGACCCTGGAAAATAAACTGAAAGATCTGCGATTTGCGTTTATTGAGCTGCCTAAATTTAATAAGCAGGAGAAAGAGCTGATTACCCTTATTGATAAATGGACATATTTTATCAAAAATGCTGAAACGCTTGAAATGATTCCCGGAAGCGTAGATGATGAAGGTCTTAGAGATGCATATTTGGACGCAGATCAGCATAAATGGGGTAAAGATGAGTTGATTGCTTACGATAATGCCTCTATCGCCGAGCAGGACGCCCGCGGAGTGGTAGTCGCTGCTGAGAGAAAAGGGGAGGAGAAGGCAAAGCTCGAGGTAGCCAAATCGCTGAAAGCAAGTGGGTTTGCGATAAGTGAAATACAAAAGCATACAGGACTCACGCTGGAGGAGATTGAACGTCTATAGATTACGATTTTCGTCGCATCTTCCCCACCAAAGCCCCGACCGACACCATGGTCCAGACTCCTTCGAGGATCGTAAAAGGCACCGAGCCTAATAACACAGACGAAAAACACGCCAGTGCCGCCCCTGCGCCATTCAGCAGGAGGTAGCGTGTATCATCCTGCGACCAGCGCTGTCGCACATTCTGCACATAGGCCATCAAGATCAGAGATACGCCCGAAGTTCCGGCAATGTCGGCAAGGCTCATTGTTTTTTTCACGAAGGTAAGGGGGAAGGAGGAGAACTGTTACATTTACAGTAAATGAACCGCTCACACCTCCAATCGTATTTGCCATGAGAAAATGGCTTTTCCTCCTCCTGCTCCAGCCCGTCTGGGGCTTCGCACAGGTATATGTCCCGCTGGTTCGGCTGGACAAAGCGCTCGACCCTGACCGCGCCGAGGCATACAGCCATGCCGACGCGCAGGGCAGTGTCCTGCTGATCCGCGACCAGAGCGAAGCCCGCCTGTATATCTTCGATGCAGACTTTCAGCTTCAGCGCGAAGTCGGGGCAGATGCTTTTCCTTCTCAGGAAGAAGCGGATATTCTGGGCATTACACTCGACGAAAGCCATATCCGGGTCTATGTACAGGACCGCTCGGACCTCATTCAGGTGATCGAAATGGGCCGCAATGGAGAGCCAGGCAGCAACTACCGCCTCGACGTGGCAGCGCTCAAAGGCGCAGGGTCGCACTGGGAGGCATTTACGTTTCGGGGCGAAATGCACGTACTGCGCATTCCTGCAAGCGGTAGCAGCGTCCGCCTATGCCGCTTCTCGCCCGATGGCAGCTTTTATGCGCAGGAATTCCCGGTGAAGGCCTCCGAATTGCTCCGCCTACACCGCAGCAACATCCGCCAGATGGATTCGCTTTCCAATCCGGGGCTCGACATGACCTGGAATCCCGCAAAGGTGTATTTCTCAGGCGATTATATCTACCTCACCCTTGATGAAAGAGGACGCACCCACATTCTGAAAGTCTATCTCGCCGAAGGCTATATGGACGAATGGAGCGTCTCTGCCCCCCAGGTCGCGGGCCCTTCCCTGTTTACCCACAGCAATTCCTATCTCTGTCAGGGCAATCTCTACCAGATCGCAGCAGGAGGGGACTCTCTGAAATTGCACATCAGCGCCCTCAGCGACAGTAGCCGCCGCCAGAAATTCGTGTCCGGACCGGGCGAATGGCCTTTCCCGGAAGTGAGCGGCCCTTTCTTCCGCGACGAAGCCGGCGCCGAAAGCGCCCTCCCTGATGCCGCAGCCTGGTTTGACGCCGCCCGACAGTCGCCCCATGTGGCGGTCTCTGTGCAACCCGACGGCCCCGAATCCCTCCGGATAGAGGTCGGCGCAGTAACACCCTCGATGGTCCGGGGAGTCAGTGGCATGGTGATCGAAGAAAAAGTCCGCGTAGCGCTGTTCTCTGCCCGCCTGCGGAGAGAAGACTTCGCTCCGCTCGCCCCCATGCAGCCCCTGGCTGTGCGGCGCCTGCCCCCTAATTACCGCAGCCAGGCCCTACCCACCGCTTTCCGCATCGCAGGCCGCCAGGTGCTGGGCTATTATGACCCCGACCGGCAGCAGTATGTGATGCTGGGACAGAGATAAACAGGGAACAGGGAACATTTTTCAGGGTACAGAACTGCGGTGGGTGAGGCTCTCGAACCCCCGCAAATTCAGGAAACAGGTAATTCGTACCGGGGCCTTAAAAAGAAGATCGTTGCGATTCCCCATATCGTAATCAGCGCACCCATGTAGCCGGTGGCCTCCGGGCTAAGTGCCTTTGCCGTAAAAGCAATGTCCACTGTCGCATGAAAAATCGCGCAGACCAGCACACTTCCCCGGCTGGCGTTGTAGAGCCAACTAAGCAGAATGCTTCCGGTGAGGAGACTGATGCACCAGCCTGCAACCCCGGCGACATCCATCGAGACATAGCCAGGACGATATAAAAACAGGGGCCAGTGCCATATGGCCCACAATGCGCTGAGAATCAATGCGGAAATAAATGCTTTGTAGCGCTGCTGAATCCGGGGCAGCGCAAATCCCCGCCAGCCGGCTTCTTCGCCCCATCCGAAAAAGACGAGGTTATAGACAAAAAACAGCAGCGGGTGTACATCCGGAAATTCACGGGAATAGAAGAACCCCTCCAGGCTCAGGGAGCGACCGCTAATGAGGCTGTCTGCCCACAGGGCTGCTATTTCGAGCACAAAAGGGCTTATCAGGGCGAGTAGCAGCACCCATCCGGAGCGTGGCTGGATACAGTCCTTCAACAGGGAGCGAAGGCCTTGTTTGCCGCCATAGAGAGCTTGGGTGACAAAGGCGGCTATCAGCGGGCCAAGGCCACCCAGCGCATGATGCAAAGGCAGCACAGGCAACAGATGCAGCCCGAATGCAGGCGCATACAAAGGCAGCCAGATGATCCAGGAGATCAGATAGGCAAGTGTGAAAAAGAGAATGAGCCGTTTCACAAAGTCTTTGGCTTGGGTGAATGTGGCGCAATGTGCCCCACTTCCTTCAAGCAGCCAAAGACTTATGTCATTTTGCGCTTACCTCAAACTATAATTCGGCGACTCTTTCGTGATCTGCACATCGTGGGTGTGGCTCTCGCGCAGGCCCGCATTCGTGATCCGCACAAAGGGTTTGCTTTGCAGCGAAGGGATATCCGAAGCGCCTGCATAGCCCATCCCGGCGCGAAGGCCTCCTTCCATCTGGTAAAGCACCTCCGATACGCGGCCTTTGTAGGGCACACGACCGACAATTCCCTCCGGAACGAGCTTTTTGATGTCGTCTTCGGCATCCTGGAAGTAGCGGTCTTTGCTGCCCTCCTTCATTGCCTCTACGGAGCCCATTCCGCGATAGGTCTTAAACTTGCGCCCTTCATAGATGATCGTTTCACCCGGACTTTCGTCGGTGCCTGCCAGCAGATTGCCTGCCATGATACAGCCTGCACCTGCTGCGATGGCCTTGACCATGTCGCCTGAGTATTTGACACCGCCGTCGGCGATCACAGGCACACCTGCGGGAGCAGCGGCTTTCACCGCTTCCATGATGGCGCTGAGCTGCGGCACACCGATGCCGGCAATGATGCGCGTGGTGCAGATAGAGCCGGGACCTACTCCCACCTTAATGCCATCCACCCCTGCTTCGATCAGGGCCTGCGCTCCGCCCTGCGTGGCTACGTTGCCGCCCACCAGTTGGAGGTTAGGGAATTTTTTCCGGATCTGTGCGATCATCCGCAGCACACCTGCCGAGTGACCGTGAGCGGTGTCCACCACCACCACATCTACCCCTGCTTTTTCCAGCGCCTCGATGCGGGCAAAGGTATCTCCGCTCACCCCTACGGCAGCGCCTACGCGCAGGCGGCCGATGTGGTCCTTGCAGGCATTGGGGTAGTTTTGTTTTTTAATGATGTCGCGGTAGGTAATCAGTCCCACCAGCCTGCCATCCTGGTCAATCACAGGCAGTTTTTCTACCTTGTTTTTACGGATGATCTCTTCCGCCTCTTCAAGGGTAGTGCCCTGGGGGGCGATGATCAGGTTTTCTTTGGTCATCAGCTCGCTCACCTTGCGGCCGTCCACTACCTCAAAGCGCAGGTCGCGGTTGGTGAGGATACCGGCAAGGCGGCCCTGACCATCTACGATCGGAATGCCGCCAATGCCATGCTCGCGCATGATGTGTGCTGCTTCGATGAGGGTGTTTTCGGCGGTGAGGGTGATGGGGTCCACGATCATGCCACTTTCAGAGCGTTTGACGCGGCGCACCTCTTCGGCTTGCTGCTCCACACTCATGTTTTTATGGATGATGCCCATACCGCCATTGGCTGCCATCGCGATGGCCATGCGGTGTTCGGTAACCGTATCCATTGCCGCAGAGACAATAGGGAGGTTCAGTCGTATTTCGCGGGAGAAGTAGGAGGCGGTGCTCACTTCACGGGGTAGTACTTCCGAATACCCGGGGAGCAAAAGGACGTCATCATAGGTGAGTCCTTCGAGGAGAATTTTGGATTCTGACATGGCAAATATCGTCTGGATACTTGCCGCACAAAGTTAGAAGAAATGGCACTAATCCCGAAATCTTTATCGCTTTTTTTCAAAAGCCCTCTGTTTTTATGCTACCTGCTTCCGTGCCAGTCTTCCCAGCAGGATAAACCATGCGATGATGCCGAAGCCTACCATGAAGACAAATGTGCCTCCGCTGGTCAGCAGACCGATATTTTGACCGGCTTCACGGGTGAGGCCATAGGCCAGAAACACCTGCAGGATGATAAAATTGGTGGGGCCGATGCCGCCGGGAACCGGAAAGGCCCAGCCAATGCCACCCAGAAACAGCAGCAGATAGGCAAAATACATCCCCAGACCCACGGTTTCGGGCAGGGCTTTCAGGAAAAAGTAATTCATCACAATCGAAATCACCCAGATCAGGAAGGTATAGGTGAGAAACAGCCAGGCACGGCGCATGCGAAATACACTGCGTGCAGCATCGAGGGTCTGGCGGATAAAGTGGGCAATTTTTCCCATGATGCCGCTCAGACGGGGTGAATAGCGGAAAAACAGCCAGGCTCCGACAATCAGTACGGCGATTACGACGCCCGCAATCAGGGCTGTCTGGAGGGTGAATTTTTCAAATACGGGGGTAAACAGGTTGCCGAAGCGCGCAAATTCGGTCAGGAAAATGACTCCCAGACCGCCCAGCAATACGAGAAGGTCTATTACGCGCTCGCTCACCACCGTTCCCAGGCTGGCTGAAATGGGTACTTTGTCTGTCCGCAGCAAAACGGTGCAACGTACGACCTCTCCCAGCTTGGGTGTCAGGCTGTTGACCATATAGCAGATAAAGGTGGACAAAAGCGTGGTCCCGGTACGGCTCGGATAACCCGCGCTGCGAAGCAGCATCTGCCAGCGAAAAGAGCGCAGCATCAGGATCAGAAACTGAGCGACTCCGCACCAGAAAAACCAGAACATGTCTGCCTGCTTCATCGCATCGGTCAGACTCGAAAAGGAGCGGTCCTGGAAGGTGAGGTACAGCAAAACCGCAGAGAGGCCAATACCTGCGAGGAGTTGAAGGAGGGTACGGAGAGAAACTTTCATGTGGGCAAATAGGCGGAGAGCCGCAAAATTAAGCCCCCAAGTTACAAAAATCCCTGTAACCTGCGGCATGGGCGGGCGCAGAGTCTGCAAAAAAGGACGCCGAATCCCCGAATGGCGGGCTGTCAGGGCTTTTTGGGCGCTTCGGCAGGTTTATCAGCTGGCCGTGAAGGCTGCCCGGTCTGTGCCGGCGGATCATTGACCGGATCGCTTGTGGTCGCCTGCTGAAAAAACATCCAGGCAGCCAGAAGCACAGCAGCCCCCCCTGCAAGGGTCATGACGACCCGCAGGGCGATTTGCTGGCGGTTGCGGATCTGTGTACTGGGGGAGAGGCGGCGGCGGATCATGGTGAGGTCCTGAGGAACGGTATTGAACAGCAATTTCTGCTTTATTCCCCGGAAAAAAGGACCATACTTTTGTCACTTCTTACACCGCATAAAATAATCAGTCATTGAAAAATTTACACACTTTGTCAATCACATAGGCCTGTTCCTCCTCTTCCAGACCCACATACAGCGGCAGGCTCAGGCATTGATCGTAAAAACGCTCTGCCCTGGGAAAATCGCCTTTCTTCCATCCAAGTTGCTGATAATAAGGCTGATAATGCACCGGGATATAATGCACCTGCACCCGTATCTGCTGGCTGTGGAGGTAGTTGTACAGTTCCGCCCGCCTTTCAGTGCGGATCACATAGATATGCCAGGCATGACCGGGGGCATGGGGCGGCAGGCCGATGGGTAGATCTGCGAGGGCCTCTGTATAGCGCCGGGCCTGCTGCTCCCGCATAGCGATGCCCTGTCCGAGACGCTGCAATTGTGAGCGACCCAGCGCAGCCTGTATATCGCTCAGGCGGTAATTAAAGCCCAGCTCCTGCATTTCGTAGTACCAGCCGCCGGGATTTTCATGCAGCAAGTCCGGCTCGCGGGTGATCCCGTGGGTACGCAGGCGCAGCAGGTGTTTGTAGAGAGATTCATGTGCGGTGGTCACCATACCTCCTTCTCCACAGGCGATATGTTTGACCGGGTGAAAGGAGAAAATGGCCGCATCTGCATAGGAACCGCTTCCGCAAAGGCCTTTATTTCCTTGATTATCAATGAAATATCCTCCCGGAGCGTGGCACGAATCTTCCAGAATCCGGCAGTCATAGGCTTTCGCCAGATCGGCTACCCGCTCCATGTCCACGGCCAGCCCGGCATAGTCCACCGGCACAATGCCCTGATAATAGCCCCGTGGGGCTGCGCTGAGTTTCTGCTCCAGCAGGTCGAGGTCCATTAAGCCACTTTCGGGGTCTATATCCACAAAGTCCACCTCTCCGCCTGCATAACGCACACAGTTGGCACTGGCAGAGAAGGTCATAGGCGAAGTAATCACCCGTGTGCCCTGTCCCCAGCCCAGCGCAAGTGCGCCCAGATGGAGGGCAGCCGTCCCGCTCGAAACTGCCACTGCATAAGGCGCGCCCACCGCCGCCGCAAATTCCCGCTCGAAAGCAGCCACTTCGGGACCTGTGGTGAGAAAATCTGAGCGCAACGCCGCCGCAACTGCCTCTATGTCAGCCTCTGTGATCTGCTGTCTTCCGTAG
>RDXT01000432.1 GCA_004292985.1 Bacteroidota bacterium | reverse complement strand
CAGGTCTTCGACAACCTGAGTCACCGCCTGCCGGGTATTTATTTTTGCCGCCACGACCTCAAATGCCGGAGCCTCGCCGACCTCAAAGCCGGGCAGCATTTCAAAATTCTCGAAATAAATGGTGTCGCAGGCGAACCTGCACATATCTATGATCCCCATTATCCCGTATATCACGCATACAGAGATAGCTATCTCCACTGGAAAATGATGTACCAGATGAGCCGTACCCTGCACCGCCAGGGAGTACCTTATATGAGTTTCAAAGAAGCATGGGAGCGTCTGCAAGCCTATTTCCAGTACAAAAAGAAATTTAAACAGCGCTGAATGTGCTCCTGAGCCTGCCCTCCCCCGGATTCGTAGTTATGGCCTTTCTCTGGGGCCTGGCGCTGAGCTTTGTAGGAACCCTGCCCCTGGGCATGATCAACCTGACCGTAGCTGATACCAGCATCCACAAAGGCATGCGCGCCGCCCTCTGGGTTGCCCTCGGTGCTTCGCTCATGGAAACGCTCCAGGTGTGCGTGTCTGTCGCCTTCGCCGAAGCCTTCACCCAGAATCCCTACATCAACCGCACCCTGACCCTGCTGGCTATACCCGTTTTCTGGGGCCTGGGCATTTACTTTTTTCTCTCCTCAGGCAGCAGGCCCAGACAGGAAAAAAAACACAGCATCCGCGGAGTGGCCCTCGGCGCCCTGGCCAGTCTCCTCAACCTGCTTGCATATCCCTACTGGATTTTTTACAGCAGCTACCTCCGCATGAAAGGCTGGCTGCTCCCCGACCCGCTGAGCATCTCCATATTTATTACCGGTACAGGCATCGGCACCCTGCTCGCCCTTGCGCTCTATGCCCGGCTCAGCCAGCTTGTGGCCACCCGCGCCACCCGCATCTCACAGATCACCCACCGGATCATGGCCCTGGTCTGCGTGCTCCTGGGCATCCGGCAGATATTCGATGTGCTGATGCAGCGCTGAGACTCTGAGCCTTTGTCTGGCAGGCGACACCCCGTGGCAGAAAGTCTCCGGAAGTTTGCAGCATTACTTACACATCTTATACCCCTACAATGAACATCCTTTCCTGGATCCTCCGCATCATTGCAGCAGTCATCCTGCTCCAGACCCTCTTCTTCAAATTTTCCGGCGCTGCCGAAAGCGTGTACATTTTCACCAAGCTGGGCATCGAACCCTTTGGCCGGATCGGCAGCGGCATCGGTGAACTCATCTCCGCAGTACTCCTGCTGATCCCCCGCACGGCATGGCTGGGCGCTTTGGGCGCGCTGGGCGTGATGTCGGTGGCGATCCTTTCTCACCTGACCGTGCTGGGCATCGAAGTGCAGGGAGACGGTGGCCTGCTGTTTTTTCTGGCGCTTGCCGTCTTCGTTTGCTGCGCAATTGTGCTCTATCTGCACAGATCAGCCGCTTTGCAGATGCTGGCTATGCTGCAAAAACGGGTGAAAGGATAATTTTCATATTTTTTTTACGAATTATTTGGAAACCTCAGCAAAGCCCCCCACCTTTGTAGCCCCAATTAAACGGGAGCTCTTTGAGGCGGTTGAGAAAAAAGGTTTCTGAAAATATTTTTTAAGAAACTTTTGGAAGTTAGAAAAAAACATCCCAACTTTGCCACCCCAAACGAGTAAGAGTTCTTTTTGAAAGTGCAAAAGTTCGAAAAATAAATCTTAAAAAGATTTGTAAAGTTCGAAAAAACGTAAGAGATTTGCACTCTCGAAAAACGAAAGACGAACCACAAACCTTCGGGTTTTGTATATGAGTTCATTGACATACTGAGGAGCAGTTCTGAGCGTAGATTGTACGATGCAAGTTGTGCGATCTAGCTTGAATGAAGGTTACATGTTTTACTTTTTGTGAAGAAACCTACAATGGAGAGTTTGATCCTGGCTCAGGACGAACGCTAGCGGCAGGCTTAATACATGCAAGTCGAACGGTCAGCAATGGCAGTGGCG
>RDXT01000628.1 GCA_004292985.1 Bacteroidota bacterium | reverse complement strand
GTCTGCCGGATTCATGCCCAGGATATTTATGAGCTAACATTCACCAGCGAAGAAGTTAAGTACAAGGGCCTGTTGGTGATTTTTAATGAAAGTAACATGTACATGCGCGTTGCCTATAACGCTGAAGGCATGTACAAGGTGGTAAATGTGGACTACACCTCAGAGCACGGCGAGTATGATGGGGTAGAATATCTGGTTTTGATCGGGTCCAATCCCCAGTTTATTACCGAGAGCGGCCAGTATGGATATAATCCGGACCATCTCATTTTCACCGACATATCAGATGTCCCTATGATCCTTTTTGATCTGCAAAATTCAGATAGCGGTTTCATGGCTGACTCATTCCGCTCTCTGGAGGCAGGCAAGGTGACCGACACCTACCTGCGGCAGTTTTACAGGAGTAATGAAAGCGATTATCTGGCTTTGCGCAAACTATTCGGGCTTGACAACTCGCCTGTGGTCAGCAAAAACTACGAATCTCCCGTCACACTACACTTAGTTGTGATTGCCAATACGGCTATCAGTGATATCGGCTCCGGCTGTTCTGTTGACCAGCGAAATTTAGAAAGTGAGTTCCGGGGCATTTCGGATGCGCTGGGGATTTTATTCAAACCCCATATCGTCAGCGGCGAAAACTTCACCAAAACCAACGTACTCAACACACTGAACAGCCAACTGTCTGTCGGGAAAAACGACATCGTCGTCTGCGTGTACCGGGGCCACGGGTTCAGATGGTCTAACCAGACGGACATCTGGCCGCAATTAGACATCCGCACTTCTTCGTATGTGCGGCTGACAGAAAATACAACTATTTCATTGTCAGATGTTTACACAACGATTGTTGCCAAAGGCGCCCGTCTGAACATCGTTCTGGGCGACTGCTGCAACAACGACATTGGCTTGTCCCAGGTTACCAGCAACAACTTCCTCGTCATGCAAAACAACAACAACTACAATCTCTCCAAGCTCAAAGAACTGTTCATCAACTCCCAGGGGAACCTGCTCTCCTGCGCCGCCAGCCCAGGCGAATATTCATGGGTGAGCAGCGCCAATGGCGGTTTTTTCACAGTGAGTTTTCTACAGGCATTACGGGAAGAAATCAGCTATCTGAAAAATGACAATGCCGACTGGAACGACATCCTCAATAACACGATCCGGAGCGCCCGGTCCAAAACAGCTTCCTGCTCCAATTGTACTCCTCAGAACGGAAAATTGTATTTCGGCATTACGCCAAAATAATCATGTATGGGAAAAATAGGGCTTTTCACACTCATAGTTCTCTCTGCGCTCTCAGCTTGCCGTACAAACATGGGCAAAAGCCAGGACTTCAAGGCCCGGCTTGACCATCTTGAAGTGTATGAAATTGACGCGTTTGCCACACCAGGAGCAGAGCAAAGCAAGGAATTCATGTACCTATCTGATTATCAGATTATTAAACCAATTGCATTAGATGATTCCGCTGCTGACGAGTTGAAAAAAGTCATCTCCTATGCCTCAATGTATAATGGCGAAAACATAAAAAGCTGCCCATTTATAGGGAAATATGGGATTGCTTTGAGCAACAAAGACGAGGAGTACCTCCATCTGATCCTTAGTTCGGAGGCCTGTCCAAAGTGCCAGATTTTTGCATCGGATACGGCCCTTTCCGGTTCCTTTGACCTGAGCAGCCTCGATATGCACACTATTATCAGCCAGTATTCTAAGGGCCGTTGAGTGTATACTGCATGGGATGGCCCCTACCGGAGCACACAGCATCCCACTTCAGGCCCTGCGGTCCATTTTTTCTATCTCCTTCCGCATCTCTTCGATGAGCTGTTCTTCCGTAGGCAAATAGAGCTGATACTTGCTGGCGATGATGGTTTTGTTTTCGGGGGGCAGGGTAATTCTGACCACTGCGTCATTTTTATCGGCACAGAGCAGGATGCCGATGGTGGGGTTTTCAAACGCTTGCTTTTCAAAGCGGTCAAAATAATTGACGTACATTTGAATCTGCCCCAGGTCCTGATGGGTGAGTTTATCCGTTTTGATTTCGATGATGACAAAACATTGTAACAGGCGATTGTAGAATACCAGGTCTATAAAAAAATCATCGCCTTCCAGGTGTATGCGCTTTTGACGGGCGACATACGAAAACCCGTTACCCAGTTCCAGCATAAAGTCATACAAGTGGGTGATAAGGGCCTGTTCGAGATCCTTTTCATAATAGGAAGCCTCCCGCTTCAGTCCCAAAAACTCCAGCACCATCGGGTCTTTGATGATTTCAAGGGGTTCGGTGGGTATTTTTTCTGCCCGCGCTACCTGAAGGACGGACGCTACGTCGTTACTCAGCAGCAACCGCTCAAATAGCTGGCTGTTGACCTGCCGCTCCAGTTGGCGGGCCGACCAGTTGTTTTTGGCGGCTTCGGCGATGTAAAACTCCCGCTTATCCTCATTATCAATACTCATGAGCACCTTATACTGCGTCCAATTCAATTGCGTCCGCAGTGCGGACGCAATTGGAAATGTCCGATAAAACTGCCGGTAACGCTCCAATTGGCGAACCGTAAACCCGCTCCCAAACGCGGGCTGAAAAACATCAGATATGGATTTTATCAGGTATTTTCCATACACCGCCCGGTCCTGCCTATGCTGTTCTTCTTCAAAAATGACCTTTCCAATCTGCCAGTACATCCGTACCCGCTCCGAGTCTATCGCGCGGATGGCCCGCCCCTGTGCCTGGGAGATGATGTCCTGAATGTCGGCGATGAGCTGTGGGTTGAGTTTCATAGATAAAGAGGTTTATGCCTTTTTTAGTAATCCGCTCTCACCTCCTCCACCCCAACCCATTCACGTTCTTCCCGATCACCACGCCCGCATCCTGCCCGGCCTGGTTGTCCTGGGCGGTGTGGATACCACCATAAAAGCGGGAATTGGCCGTTTCGACCGCCACCTGCCAGAAAGACGTGTAGCTACGGGGCTTAAAATCCACCTCGCGGATTTCATCTCTGGGTCGGCCCACATGGGCGCTGTCCGTGAAGGCAAAAGGCTCGCCAAAAAGGTCGGTCAGCACGGTCGCCGCAGCCGCAGACTGGATCGCGTGGCCCGAAGGAAAGGCCGGAAAAGGCGGATCAGGCCAGAAAGACTCCCATTCGATGTCTATATGCTCCGGGATAAAGGTATTGGGCCGCTCGGAAAAATGGATGTATTTCCACTTCCAGCAATTGATAAAAGCATCGGCAACGGCGAGGCCCACGCGCGCGTAGGTCTCCGCGCAGCGGATCAGCTCCGGACGGGTCTTCTTTAATGCCAGTCCGGCAAGATAATAGGAGTGCCCCGGCGGTGTAAAGGTCTCCCCCGGATCGTCGCCCCACCAGATCGCAATCTCCTTCTGCTCCTGTGTCAGCGCTTTTTCCTGCTCATATACCTGCACATATTGCTGGTAATAGGCCGACGTTTCTGTCGTGTCATAGGGAATCATCTGAGGTACAGGCAGTTGCGCATCCTTCGTGAGGAAGGTACGGTTGTCTCCCCAGTGCGGATGCAGCGGATAATGGCTGAAAGACTGCGCATAGAGCGGCGGTTTCCAGGAGCCGGGCCGCGCGGGAAACACCAGAGACTTGTCGAAGTTTTTGAGGTAGCCCCGGTGTCCGCCATCGTCGAGCGACCAGGCGAAAATCGCATCCGCAACGGCTTTTCCATAAGCCACGGAGCGAGCGCTTATGTCGGAACTGGCGCTTTTCTGCGAAAAGAATGTATAATAAATGTTCTCCAATGAGTCAATTTTGCGCTTGTTGGAGTCGGCGGTCTGGATATATATCTGCCGCAGAATCTGCGCCTGGGCGGCATTCAGGGCAAGGGGCCAGTTGTAGGCACTGTCGGTCCGGGCCTGAGGCAGGCTGTCGAGGCCATTGAGCTGGCCCGCCATCGAGCGGTATTCGGGGTATCCCTGCACAATGGATTCATACATGGTCAGACCGATATAGCCCAGCGCCCGCGAAGCAAAGGTCGGCGAGTTGGCGGGCGTAAAGCGCGTAATATGCAGGGTCATATCGGCCCAGGAAGCGGCCAGATCCTGCTCTGTGAGGGGTTTTTGGGGCTTATCGGCGCATCCTGAAAAACCTATCGCTGCGGCCAGAAAAACTACGGAGTAAAACCATCTGCGTCTCATATTCCTTTGGATCCGATTTGGTACGAAACTAAGGCCCCCTGACTGATCCCAAACAAAAGGGTATTGCCCACCTGCAGCACACTCCTTACGTCCCCCTCGAGGCGGAGTCCACTCCGGGTCTGTGGCACGTATTCAAATGCTCCCTGGCCTTTTCCCAGCAAAAGGGTGCCATAATTGGCATCAAAACGCCCTAAACGGAGCTTAAAGTGGCTGTTATTACCGCAAAGCAGGAGGTCAGGCACCTGGTCCTGGTTCACATCGAGTACCTCGATGGCATATACAGGGGCATATTGGGCCTGTATGGGGAGTGCCTGAAGGGTAAATGAGCCTCCCTGGTTCAGGAAAAGGGTCGTTTCCATGTGATTGGCCTTCAAATGACTGGCTTTTCCGATCTCTTCGGCACTGAAAATGTCGGAAAGACCCGCATCAGCATAACTTTCGTAGGAGTTATAGCGGGGACGCAGGGCGGTAATCTGGCCCAGCATCTCATCGCGGGTTACATAGGGATAACTTTTCCCCTGGATATAATAGCAAAAAATGGGATCTACGGAGCCGTTGTTGTCAAAGTCGCGGTAGTACATCTCCAGCGGTTCCTTGTCCGAAGCGTGGAACTGTGTATTCAGGCCCATATTTCCCACGATAAGGTCGGGTTTCTGGTCCTGGTTCACATCTGCGACCCGGAGGGTATTCCACCAGCCCCTGTATTCCTGGCTGAAATAGCGGGTGCTCTGGTTTTCCATTTTTCCATTGGCAAAGGAAAATACAGAAATGGGCTGCCATTCTCCCGTCAGGATCAACTCATTTTTCCCGTCCTGGTTAAGGTCAGCCCAGGCGGCATCAGTTACCATGCCAAACTGCTGAAGCTCAGGGGCCAGCGCAGCGGTCTGGTCGCTGAAACCGCCTTTGCCGTCGTTGATCAGCAGGTAGCTGGCAGGCGTTTCGGGATAGCGTCCCGGCACTACCCTACCCCCCACAAAGAGATCAGGATGCCCGTCCTCGTTGGGGTCGCCTACGGCCGCAGCGCCTTTGCTGCCCGCGAGTTCGGGCAAGGCCGCGCGGGTAAATCCGCCCTTTCCATCGCCGAAATACAGGCGGTCGTGCAGCAGCTTGTCTTTGCTGTCGTACTGATGGTAGCCGCCGCTGGCTACGTATATATCGGTGTGTCCGTCGCCATTGGCATCAAAAAAGGCAGCGTCGGCATCGGTACAGGCTTTGTCAGCCTCAAATGCAGGCACATTCCGGGGACTGAAACGGCCTGGCGCGCTCTGTAGATAGAGCGAAGCAGGCTGTCCGGCGGCAGCGCCGATAAACACATCTTCGCGGCCATCGCCATCGAGGTCGCCGCTGACCATTACAGGGCCGCAAAAAGACATTTCGCAGAGCAGCAGAGACTGCCGGTTAAAGTCCCGGATGGCCAGTTCCGCCTGCTGGTAGGCAATCGGCGAACTTGTCTGCCGGAGGAGCGGCGCAGGGCGGGGCACAGCACTTCGCACGCTGCGGGCATCTGATTCTGACAGGGTAATACGCTGATCCACAGGCAGATTCCTGAGGATTTGTTGCTTGCCATCGGCCCAGGTAACGCAGAGCGAGTCTATACCCGCGCTTTCGCCCAGACCAAAATGCAACAGGGGAGAAACGGCAGAGAGGTAGCCACGGGAGCTGTACTGCTCGATGCTCTGCTCTTTTCCGGCGGCAAAGAGGCGCACTTTGGCACCGATGCCCTGGGTATTCTGGCCGCTGCCCTGGAGCTGCACCTGGAGGTAGTGATTCTTTTTGAGTTGCCGGGCTTCGTTCTGGTAAATGAAGGCTGGCTGGTTGATATTATTCACGATCAGGTCGAGGTCGCCGTCGTTGTCGAGGTCGGCGTAGGCAGCGCCATTGCTGTTGGAAGGGCGCTCCAGGCCCCATGCGCCGGTCTGATCGGCGAAGTTTAGCCCGTCCTGGTTGGAAAACATGTAGTTGACCACATTGGAAGAGGGCATTTTTTTAATCAGTTCGAGCACGTCTTCCCGTTGCAGCCGCCCACGGGATTTCACATAGCCATTGAGGTAGTTGGTGAAATCGAGGTTGGTAAAATCGCGGAAATAGCCATTGGTGATGTGCAGGTCTTTCCAGCCATCGTTGTCGTAGTCAGCCAGCAGGGCCGACCAGCTCCAGTCGGTGTTGGAGATGCCGGAAAGCTGGCCTATTTCGCTGAAGGTACCATTTCCATTATTTAGCTGAAGCATATTGCGCATGTACTGATAGTGAAATCCGCTGCGCACGTTCAGGTCAAACTTATTGTAATTGTCGGGGGCCAGCAGGAGTTTCTGCCGGCGGTTATCCTCAGGGAGCATGTCAAGGGTTACGATGTCGGGCAGGCCGTCATTATTGATGTCGCTCACATCATTTCCCATCGAAAACTGGCTGTTGTGCCCGATGCTCTCCGTGAGAGAATTCTTGAAGGTTCCGTTTTTCTGGTTGATGTACAGGTAATCGGGCACCGCATAGTCGTTGGAGACATAAAAGTCGGGCCATCCGTCGAGGTTGAGGTCCGCGATACCGAGGCCGAGGCCGTAGCTGAGGGTAGAACCAAATATTCCCGCCTTTTGGGTAATATCGGTAAATGTGCCTTTGTTTTGCTGAAAGAGCCGCAGCCCCTGGAGCGGATCGTCCTGGCGGAGCAGGGCGGCATTTTGCGCATCGTCGAGGATGGGCAGCGATTTGGGGTTATGGTTGAGCAGGAGCATGTCCAGATCACCATCCCGGTCATAGTCGAAAAAGTGTCCCTGGTTGCTGAAGCCTGTGCTGGCAAGGCCGAAGGCTTCGGCTTTTTCTTCAAAGTGAGGGATTCCCTGCGCGTCATTGCCCTGATTCACAAAGAGTTGGTTGGCGCGCTTAGGCTCCGGCAGCATACCGGAATACGATACGTAGAGATCGAGTTTGTTGTCGGCATTAATGTCCACAAGGGTAACGCCGGTTTTCCAGGGGCCTTCGCGGCCGGCGGTACCCGATGCCTCTGTTATGTCCTGAAATTTCATCCCACCCTGGTTGAGGTAGAGTTTGTTGCCGCTCATGTTGGCGGTGAAATACAGGTCCGTCAGCCCGTCTCCGTTAAAGTCTCCTGCTGCTACCCCGCCGCCATTGTAAAAATACTCATAGACCAGAATATTGGTATTCAGCCCTTCGTCGAGGGTATTTTCAAACAGGATATTGGTCTGG
>RDXT01000431.1 GCA_004292985.1 Bacteroidota bacterium | reverse complement strand
GGTTTCGCTACTACGTAGCTTTAGATTCTTCCTTTGATCTGTTTCTACAGACGTTACCGCCCCTAACAGGGCTATGGAATGTCTCTAAAGCCGCGTAGCGGCGAATCCATTCAAACGTTGCTGGTTTCGCTACTACGTAGCTTTAGGGGGTTCTTTTCACGTTGTTCTACAGACGTTGCGCCCCTAACGGGGCTATGGAATGTCTCTAAAGCCGCGTAGCGGCGCAACGTCTGTAGCATACAGCCCATGTGTGTTTTTAAAAGCCCCAGAGGGGCGAAACGTCTGTAGCCCCAGCCACCCCTACCCCCTCCCCGGCACCGCCTCGATCAACTGCCGCGTATAGGGATGCTCCGGATGCTGATACATCTGCTCCGCATCGCCGCTCTCAACGATTTTTCCCTCCTTCATCACCATCATCCGGTCGCTCATAAAACGCACCACACTCAGGTCGTGAGAGATGAAAAGATACGCAAGGCCATATTCCGCCTGAAGGGCTTTGAGCAGATTAAGCACCTGCGCCTGCACCGACACATCAAGTGCAGAAACAGACTCGTCGCAGATCACCAGTTTGGGATGCAAAATCAAGGCCCGCGCAATACAGACCCGCTGGCGCTGGCCACCGGAAAACTGCACCGGATATTTGTCATAATCCGCGCTGACAAGCCCTACACGCTCCAGGAGTTGCACCACTTTGTCTTTCCGCTCTTTGCGGGAAAGGGCGGGCTGATGCACCAGCAAAGGCTCCGCAATGGCCTCGCCGACCCGCATCCGGGGATTCAGGGAACTGTAGGGATCCTGAAAAATCAACTGCATATCCGGACGAAGGCGGCGCAGGGCTTCGGGCCCCAGTTGCCGGAGGTCCTGACCATTCAGCAGGATGCTGCCGTCCGTGGGTTCGATCAGACGCAGCAGAGAGCGGCCCAGCGTGGTTTTTCCGCAGCCCGATTCACCCACCAGGCCCAGGGTTTCGCCGGGATACAGCTCAAAACTCACATCATCCACCGCCTTAACATGATCATATACCCGTGAAAAAAGTCCTTTGCGCTTCGGAAACCAGACTTTAAGATGCTTAGCCTTCAGCAGCGGGGCCTGCGCCTGTAGCATTTGCTGTCTCAACTGGTGGGCTTCGGGCGATATTTCAGCCTCTTTGATGCTGACAGACAAGGGTTTATCCTGCCCCCGGTGCTGCTCGAAGTCCTCAACGGTAAACAGGCGGCTCATGCGCACCTGGTGAGAAGGGCGGCAGGCCAGCAATCCCTGTGTATAGGGGTGTTGAGGGCGCTCAAAAATGTCTTTCACCGTCCCATATTCAAGCGCCTCCCCCTTCCGCATCACCATCACCTCATCGGCAAGTCCGGCGACCACCCCCAGATCGTGGGTAATAAAGATCACCGACATCTGATATTCCTGCTGTAAGTCCTTGATTAACTGTAAAATAGCCTTTTGCACAGTTACGTCTAAGGCAGTCGTAGGCTCATCGGCAATCAGCAGGCGGGGCTTGCAACTGATGGCCATCGCGATCATTACCCGCTGTTTCTGCCCTCCCGAAAGTTCATGCGGGTAGCTGCTGAACATGCGTTCGGGATCGGGAAGCTTTACTTTTTTGAACAGTTCGAGGGTTTGTTCGCGGGCTTCTTTCTGCGAAATCGGAAAGTGCTGGCGAAGGGCCTCTGTTACCTGCACTCCGCAGCGAAACACCGGATTGAGGGCGGTCATCGGCTCCTGAAACACCATCGCAATGTGCCGTCCCCGGTAGCTGCGCATCTCTTTCTCCGGCAACTGAAAAAGGTCCACAGGCGGCTCTCCCGGCAGCGAAAAGAGGGCTGTGCCCGCCTTCACCTCCCCGGCATCGGGCAGCAGGCGCATCAGCGAAAGCGAAGTCATGGACTTACCACTGCCCGACTCACCCACGATGCCGAGAATTTTACCCGCATCTACCTGAAAATCAATGCCTTTCAC
>RDXT01000430.1 GCA_004292985.1 Bacteroidota bacterium | reverse complement strand
CCTGGTGAAAAAAACCGTAAATTTCGATGCCCCGGATGTCTATCACCTCTATTATGGGGATGAAAACGGCAGTCCCGGCAGCATCATGACCTTTTTTCCCTTCAAAGGCATACAGCCCGGACGACATGGCAAGGGCCAGGTGGCCACCACCAGTCTTTCGATACCGCTGGCGGCCCTCGACTACTGGCTGGCCCGGCTGGATACCTATAAAATTCCGCATAAAAACCCGCAGCAGCGCTTCGACGAGGTATTTGTCTATCTCGAAGACCCCGACGGGCTGGGCCTGGAGCTCGTAGCCAACGACCATGACGATCGTCCGGGCTTTACCTATGGCAACATCCCGCTGGAATATTCGATCCGGGGTTTTTATGGGGTGGAATTGTGGGAAAACACCTACGAGCGCACCGAGGCCCTGCTCGAACGCTATATGGACCACACCTTTTTGCGGGAAGAAGGTTCGCGGCGGCGCTATAGCAGCGGCGAAGGCAAACCCGGTCAGTTTGTGGATATTATCTGGGATGCAAACAGCCGCTATGGCGCCGGGGGCAGCGGTACCGTTCACCACGTAGCCTTCAACACGCCCAGCGATGCAGATCAGCTCGCCCTGCGCGAAAAACTCCTCTCAGCGGGCTACGACCCTACCCCCGTGGTGGACCGCCAGTACTTTCACTCTGTCTATTACCGCGAGCCGGGGGGTGTTCTCTTCGAAGTCGCTACCTTGCCGCCGGGCTTTGCTTACGATGAGCCTGCCGACCAGTTGGGTACCTCGCTGAAATTGCCGGAGTGGTACGAACCCCGCCGCAGCTACCTCGAAAAATTGCTCGAACCCATTACGCTTGACATTGGCAAATATGCATAAGAAACACATTGTATATCAGGGACTTCCGCTGTCAGAAGCCAAACGCGCCATGATCCTGGTGCATGGGCGGGGGGCTTCTGCGGCCTCTATTTTAACGCTGGCCCCCTATCTGAATGTAGCGGACTTTGCCCTCTTAGCCCCGGAGGCTACGACCGGTGCCTGGTATCCCTATAGCTTTATTGCCCCAAAAGCCCAGAATGAACCCTGGCTTTCGTCGGCCCTCGGCGTGCTGGAAGATACGCTGAAAGAAATCCAAGATGCGGGCATTTCATCTGAAAATATCTACCTGCTGGGCTTTTCGCAGGGTGCCTGCCTGAGCGTCGAGTTTGCGGCGCGGCATGCACAGCGTTTCGGTGGGGTCTTCGTGCTGAGTGGCGGCCTGATCGGCGATCAGATTGACAGTCAGCCTTATACGGGTGATTTTGCGGGCACGCCCATTTTTCTGGGATGCAGCGACCGCGACGCGCATATTCCCTTGCGGCGGGTGCAGGAAAGCACGGAAGTGCTCAGGCGCATGGGGGCGGAGGTGAAGGAGCGGATTTATCCGGGTATGCCGCACACGGTGAGTGAGGATGAGATCGGGGAGGTGAATGAGATTCTGGGGTAGGTCGTTTCGGGTCGGAGACCACAGCATGAGCAGATTTCACGCAAAGGAGCAGAGACGCGGAGGATAAAATTCATATCTGCGTCTTTGCTTCTCCCTTTCTCTGCGTGAAATAAGACCGTTTCGGGTCGGAGACCCTCACGAGCGGTATTTACAAACAAAAATAGCTCTGACGATTTTTCATCAGAGCTACTTTTGTATATTATCCTGAATATCAGGCTTTTCCCAAAGCGCGGGCCATGGTCAGGCCGATTTCTGCGGGGGTTTCCACTACGTGGATACCACAGGCGGCCATCGTTTCCATTTTGGCGGCAGCAGTGCCTTTGCCACCGGAGATGATCGCACCCGCGTGACCCATACGGCGTCCGGGAGGGGCAGTCTGTCCGGCGATAAAGCCTACCACAGGCTTTTTCATGTTGTGGCGGATCCACTCAGCAGCAATTTCTTCATTGGAGCCACCGATTTCACCAATCATGATAACTCCCTCTGTATCAGGG
>RDXT01000627.1 GCA_004292985.1 Bacteroidota bacterium | reverse complement strand
CATACCATGCGATCGGGGAGGCGAGCAGTACGGCAATGGCTACAGGTTTCAGGAAGTCCCGGGCCATCAGCCCCGTGAGCCGGGCCACACTGGCACCCAGGATTTTGCGGATGCCGATTTCCTTGCGGCGGCGTCCGGTGTGGTAGGCCACAAGCCCAAACAGGCCCAGGCAGGAAATGCAGATGGCAAGCCCGGCAAAGAGCGCGAAAATCTGCCCAAACTGTGTCTCGGACTGGTATTGTGCCGCAAAATGATCGTCCAGAAACCAGTAGCGGAAGGGAAGCTCCGGGTAAATCCCTGCCCAGGCGCGCTGCATCTGCTCCAGGGTAGATTGCACATTGCCGGGACTCATTTTTACCGTCAGATAGCTCAGTTGCTCTGCCGGGTAGCAATAGTAAAGCGTCGGTTTAGGCGGTA
This sequence comes from Bacteroidota bacterium, assembly GCA_004292985.1. Lineage (GTDB taxonomy): Bacteria > Bacteroidota > Bacteroidia > J057 > J057 > RDXT01. The sequence continues at coordinate 6,957 of RDXT01000627.1, read as the reverse complement.
CCTTCAACGACTCGATATGAAGGTTTTCCAGAACGGCGGTAATGGTCATCTGAAAGGCGTTTTCCGAATTTTCGTACGCAATGTGTTCTCCAATGGCACTTTCTGCATCCGGGAAGCCCAGCACTTCGAGCATGGCGCGGTTGATCGCCACATGGCTATGCCGCCGCTCCCGGTCCGGGAAAAACACAGGTTTCCCTGCCAGTATCTTTATCCCGTATAAATCGAAAAAAGAGGTATCTGTCTCCACAAAATAGGAGGTAGCCCTGGCAAATGAGGGGCTTTTGACCCAGTGAATCGGCCGGTTGCTGCCGCTGATGGTATTGATGCCCAGCCCCGGCGCAATGCTGGAGGCTGCGACCCCTTTCAGGCTGCTGATCTGGCTGTATGCGTGGTGCAGCAGCGCAAGTCTGCCTTTGGCAAGGCTGTCGGAACTGCTTTCGGCGGCCTGCGCCTGGATCGCCACCAACTGGTCGAGGTGCAGGCCCAGGTCGTGGTTTTTCAAAAAATGCACCTGTTTGCTGACCACCATCACCCCAAAAATCAGTGCGCTGGAAAAAGCGAACTGAAAAATCACCAGCAAACGCCTTAGCTGCGCGCCGCTGGCCATAAACCTGCCCCGCAGCGCGAGTGCCGGAGCGAAGCCAGAGAGCAAGAGGGAAGGATATGCCCCCGCCAGCAAGGTTACGACGCCCCAAAAAGCAGCCAGTTGTAGCCAGAAGCGCCATCCGGAGGCCATTTCCGGCAAGGGAAACCCGGTCATACGGGCAAATACAGGTAGTAACACGCGCAAGAGCAGAACCGAAAGGCCCAGAGCGGCCAGGCTGATGAGGCTATTTTCTACGAAAAACTGCCGCACCAAAGTACCTCTGCTTGCGCCCAGCGATTTCCGGATGCCCACCTCCCGCGCTCTTTCTGCCGCAAGGGCCGTACTCAGGTTAATGTAGTTAATGAGGGCGATACCCAGGATCAGCAGGGCTACCAGACCCAGAAACTGCACCGCACGGGCGCTGCCATTAGGCTCGATCTCGTAGGTTAGCCGCGAATGCAGGTGAATGTCTTCAAAACGCTGCACATCCAGCCGGATGCCTTCCTGCTTCAGAAACTGCGCGTTGATTTCGTTCAGACGGCGACGCACGTTTTCAGGTCCGGCTCCGGGGCGCAGCTGGAGGTAGGTGTACTCCCAGTAGGATTCAAAATTATCTTCGTGGCCATTGGCGATGCGGGAGGAAAAGGAAGTCAGCAAACCGAACCTGAGGTGCGTATTTTGGGGCGGATCGGCCACAACCCCGGTGATGGTGTAGGTGCCTGCACACATGCCGCCGTTGATCCGGAAGGTTTTCCCCAGGGCATCTGCTGTTCCGTAAATTCTGCGGGCATGGCTTTCCGTTATTACCGCCGTTCCGGGCTGGTCGAGGCAGCCTGTGGCACTTCCGTAGAGGAACTTCTGAGGAAACATCCGCAAAAAACCCGGATCGGTACAGTAAAATCGTCCGATTTCATAGGGTTTCCCGTCTGTTACCACCACCGTTTCTGATTTCCCTTCATTATACAGCCGGGCAAAGTCCACAACATCCGCCACATCGGCCTTGAGCACAGGCCCGGCAGCGCTGTGTGAGTTCGCATCTTCGGTGAGCACCGTTTCCCCGTCCATCGTCTGGTTATACACCCGCCAGATGTCACTGGCATAGGGACTTTGGCGGTCGTAGGACCACTCATAGCGGATATATGTCCAGATCATCAGGCAGGCCGTCATCCCGATGGCCAGCCCGGCGAGGTTAATCGCAGTGAAAACAGGCTGTTTCCGAAGCAATATTCTCAGATAATGGATCAGCATATGAGTCAGGGTTCAGTGGTCAGGGTTCAGGGAACAGTTTACAGGGTTCAGGGAACAGAACTGCGGTGGGTGAGCTTGCCGAACCCCCGCAAAACAGTTTTCAGGGTTCAGTCTTGCATCTTACGTCTTGTGTCTTGCATCTAACATCTTCTGTCTAACTCTTCAGGCTGTTTACCGGATTGGCCATTGCTGCGCGGAGGCTTTGCGTGCTGATGGTCAGAAACGCAATGAGGATCGCCAGAGCGCCGGAGAGCAGAAAGATCCAGGGGCTGATTTCGATGCGATAGACAAAGTTTTGCAGCCACTGGTTCATGGCCCAGGCAGCGAAGGGACTTGCGAGCAACAGAGAGATCAGGACCAGTTTCATGAAGTCTTTGGACAAAAGGCCCACCACCGATACGACCGAAGCGCCCAGCACTTTGCGGATACCGATTTCTTTGGTGCGCTGCTCTGCGGTAAAGACGGCCAGGGCAAAGAGTCCGAGACAGCCCACCAGCAGGGACAGCAAGGTAAATCCGCCCAGGACTGCGCCCATTTGCTCTTCGTTCCGGTACAGGCGGGCAAATTCGGCATGCAGAAAGCTGTAATCGAGGGGTGCGGCAGGGCTGGCTTTGCGCCAGAGGGCTTCTATTTTGGGGATCAGGCTCTTTTCACTCCCGGCCCGCAGGCGCAGCACCAGGTGGCTCTGGGGGTTGCTATAGGCCTGCGAGGCACTGTGAAAAAGGGCCATTGGCTGAATCGCGCTATGGAGCGAGGCCGTGTGAAAATCGCGCATCACACCCACCACCTGATAGCGGCGGTTATCGCCGCCGGGGTAGCGCAGCCACTGACCAACAGGCTGCTCCCAGCCGATGGCTTTGGCAGCCGCCTCATTCAGAATGACCGTTTCCCCATCTGAAACGCCTGCATCTGTAAAATTGCGGCCCTCCTGTATCTGCACACCCAGGGTCGGGATAAAATGCTCATCTGTCAGGTAGGAGGTGAGCATCAGGTCTTTGGCAACGGGGTGACCGCTCTGGGCACCCTGTTCCGGCTCATAAAAGTCGGCAAAAGCGCTGCGGGCGGGCACATCGGCACTCACGCTGACCGACAGCACTTCGGGAAAAGACAGCAGTTGCTGGCGCACACTTTCGATGGCGCTGCCTTCGCCCAGGCGCTGGGCCTGGTTGAGCAGCAACACATGCTCCCGCTCGATGCCGAGGGGCTTTTCGCGGGTATAGCGGAGCTGGAGATACACGACCATTGTGCAGATAATCAGCACTAAAGATACCGAAAACTGAAACACAACCAGCCCGCTCCGCAGGCGGGCATGTCCGCCGCGACCTTTGGGAACTGCCGTGCGAAACACCTCCGAAACGTTAAAACTGCTGAGGTAAAAGGCCGGATACAGGCCACCTGCCAGCCCTGCCAGCAGCGGAAGGCCGGGGAGCAGGTACCATAGCTCCGGGCTGAGCAGGCCTGAAAACGAAAGTTCGTATCCGGCAAACACCGTAAACAGCGGCAGCATCAGGTGGGTCAGCGGCACAGCCACCAGGGCCGCAGCGCAGGTATAAAGCAGGCTTTCGACCATAAACTGAGCGGTCAGTGTCTGACGGGCTGAGCCGAGGGCCTTGCGCACACCGACCTCCTTCGCGCGCTTCATGGAGCGGGCGGTGCTGATATTCATGAAGTTAATGCAGGCGAGGAGTAAAATAAACACGCCCACCCAGCTAAATATCTGTACCTGCGCCGCGTCTCCGAGGGTAGAAATGCGGGTATCCAGACCTGCTGACCCCAGGTGAAGCTGTGACAGAGGGCGGAGTCTCACATTCCAGCGGCCCCCGTTGGCGATGAGTTCTGTGAGGTTTTGCCCGATCCGCTCAAAAGCGGGCGTGGCATAGGTCTGGACCATCGCCGGAAAGCGCGATTCGAGCTGGCGCAGGCTTTCGGGTGTGGGGGTTTCGCGCAGCTTTACCCAGGTATCCACCTGCAGCCATACCCAGCTCCAGTCAAAGCGGCTCACGACGGGAAAAGCAGCCATCGGTTCCAGCACATCGAATTGTACCGAAGAGTTGGCGGGCAGGTCACGGAGAATGCCCGTCACCGTATGGAGTTGTCCGCCGAGGGTTAAGGTCTGGCCCATGGCAGGCGTTTCGCCAAAATATTTGCGGGCGGCCCTTTCGGTCAGCACCAGCGACTCAGGCCTGCGGAGGCAGGTAGCGGGATCCCCTTCGAGCATCGGAAAGCCAAAAAGCGAGACAAAACCGCTGTCCACCCCCAGGGCATTCGCTTCGCTGAAAACCTCCGGCGCCTGCCCCGGACGATCCTTCAGCACGACCCTTTCTCCCGGGTAAAAAACCCGCGCAGCCGCCTCTATTTCCGGAAAATCTGCCAGCAGTCGCGCTGCCACAGGCGGTGGGGTATTGGAGGTAAGGCCCTCCGTTTCTCCAAATTTTACATCCAGATTTACCAGACAAATACGTTCATTATCAGGCAAATAGGCATCGTAGCTCCGCTCGTGCTGCACATACAGCGCGATCACCCAGCAAGCCGCCATGCCGATGGCCAGACCACCCACATTGATCCCCGAAAAGAACATGTGGCGGCGAAACTGCCTCAGCGCAAAAAGAATATGGTTCGTCAGCATAACATTTAATTCTTGTGTCTTGTATCTAACATCTCAAGTCTCTCTACTCGCTTCGCAAGGTCTTCACCGGATTGGCCAACGCCGCATGCACCGTCTGTACCCCTACTGTCAGCAGGGCCAGGCCCAGCAGCGCAGCCACACACATCGCCGGAATCATCCAGCCGACTTCGATCCGGTAGGCAAATAGCTGGAGGAACTGAAGCGAGAGCAGATAGCCCAGCGGCACAGCCAGCAGCACAGCTATCAGGAGCATGGTCAGGAAACTTCGCGAAAGGCTCAGGGTAATCTGTGCAGCACTTGCGCCGAGCACCTTGCGGATGCCAATTTCTTTTACTTTGCTGCCCACCGAGTAGGTAACCATGCCCAGCAGGCCCATACAGGCCAGCACAATCGCCAGAATGGCAAAAAAGCCCGCCATTTGCCCCGTCAGGATTACATCTCCATAGGCTTCTCTCATAGATTGCTCCATAAAAGTGGCTTTTAAAGGGTGTACCTTGTCGAGCCTGCGCCAGATCTGATCCAGAGCGGAGAAGGTCTGGACCGGATCGCCCGGCGCAATCCGGACATGCAGCAGACCAAACTGGAAGTCGCTGTATCTCAGCGCAAAAGGCTCGATGCCATGCTCCATGATGCGGTAGTGAAAGTCGCGCAGCACACCGCGGATCGTGACGGGCAGCGAATCGCTCAGCCACAGCGTCTGGCCGATGGCCTCCTGCGCTGAGCCTATCCCCAGCATGTCCAGCGCTTTTTCATTGATAATCAAAAACTGCTCAGTAGAGGGAATCTGGGCCGGGAAATTTTCGCCTGCCACCAGTTCGAGGCCCATCACCGGGATATACTGGTCATTGACAATGGCCCCGTGAATGCTGAGCGGCTCTGTACCGGGGCCCTTCTGAAGCGTAAAGCCCTGAAGGTTGCTGCCCGCGATCTGCACCGAAGTGGCGCATACACCGCTCACATGGGGGTCACGGCTCAGTTCGGCAGCCATCAGCTCCGCTTTATTGCCCTGAAGTTCCACCGTAAGCAGATTTTCCTTTTGAAATCCATAATCCGCCACGGTCATAAATCGCATCTGTGTCCAGAGGGTCGCGACGACGATCATCAGCACCAGAGATACTACAAACTGCCCTACGAGCATCATTTTGCGCCATCCCAGACGCCGGGTGCCCGGCTGTTCGCCGCTTTTGTTGCCGCGAAGCGCCAGCGCAGGATGCAGGCGGGCCATCCGCCGCGCAGGAATCCATCCGGCCAGCAGACCCACCAGCAAGCCAAATACCACGAATATCAGCCAGTCCAGCGGCCCCGCTTTCAGCCCGGTCATCTGCACCTCAGGAGGAAAAGACTCCGCCACAAAACCATTGATAATCAGGTGTAAAGGATAGGCCAGTACCAGTGCCAGCAGAGAGGTAACAATGGCCTCGGCCCGCATCAGGTTTTTCACGTCGCGGACTCCGGCCCCCATCGCCTTGCGGATTCCCATTTCGCGGATGCGCGAAAGCGAGAGCGAAATGGCCATATTGGCATAGTTCAGGCAGGGAAACAGCGTTAAAATCACCACAAAGGCCAGCAGGCCCCAGATCAGGAACCAGGGAGCGGCCCTTCCGGTGTCATTGGCGAGTCGCTCGGCCCTGGGAGAGAGGCTGCCGAGGCTCTGGGCCACATACGTAAGGTCTTTGTCCGTCTTTTCGGCATTTTTGCGGGAGGAAGAGACCGCCAGGAGTGCTTTTGTCAGGTCTTCGCGCGTTTTTCCGGGCTGAAGGGTCACATATACATAAGCCATGTACCAGTTGCCCCAGTTATCTGTTACTTTTTCCACCTCTTCCTCCGGCGGATATGCTTTTTCGAGGGTCGCCAGGGTGCTTACAGAGGCCAGCACATCAAACTCGAGGTGTGTTTTGCCGGGAGGTGTCTCCACTACCCCGGTGATGCGGTAGGTTCCTTTGTTTTTGAGGGTTAATGTCTCGCCAATGGGATTGTTTTTCCCGAAAAAGCGCTCTGCCGTTTGTTGGGAAAGCACCAGGGTATTGGGTTCGCTCAGTGCAGCGGCAGGGTTGTCGGAGTTCAGTTTGAAGCCAAATACCTCGAAGAACGACGATTCTGCAAAAAAACCATCCACAGGCAGGGTAACATTGGCCGCTGTTGTGGCATCGGTTCCCCAGATGCTGCGCACCAGCCGCGTTTTGGCAGCAATGGCCGGAAATTCCTGCTGAAGGGCATCCCCCAGCGGATAGGGCACCGTAGCCACCCCCATCCCATCCGGCTGCCGGCAGACAATGCGGTAGGTCTGCGCAGCATTCGGGTGAAAGGTATCATACCCCAACTGGTCCCGGATGATCAGAATCATCGTCAGGCAGGCCGACATGCCCAGCGCCAGTCCGGCGATGTTGAGCAGCGACACAAACTTGCGTTTGTAGAGGTTGCGGAAGGCGATTTTCAGGTAGTTATACAGCATACAGGGAACAGTTAACAGGGAACAGGGAACAGTTTTCAGGGTTCA
>RDXT01000429.1 GCA_004292985.1 Bacteroidota bacterium | reverse complement strand
GCGGGTGGAATCGTAATTTTCAGGATACAAAACGCGGTACGGAAGTGACTTCCCGGCCCCGTAGGCAAGGCTGTGGCGCTCATACGCATCCATCGGCTTGAGGATGCCCCGGTCTTTCAGCCAGCCTTCCATGAGTGTGGGCCATTGTTCCACATGTCCTCTGCCCTTCTGTGTGAGCGAAAAACCGTGGCCGCCCTGTCCGTAGATGTGCATCTCCACGGGTACGTTATTCCGGCGCAGTTCATTGTAAAAGGCCATATCCTGCTTCGGGCTGATGAAGTCGTCGGTGGCCAGGAGCATAAAGGTCGGCGGGGTTTCGGCGCTCACATGCTGCTCATTGGAGTATTCGGCCAGCAGTTCGGGCGAGGCATCGGAGCCCAGCAGACGGTTTTCGCGGGAGGTCGAAGGCTCATCGGAGATCGGCAGGGTAAAAGAGATGACCGGATATAAGAGAATCATAAAATCGGGACGCACGCTGAGGGCGGGGTCCGTGATTTCGCCTACCTGCTTCGTAAAATGTGTGCCTGCAGTGGCAGCGAGGTGCCCTCCGGCTGAGAAGCCCATGATGCCCACCTGTTTTGGGTCGAGTTGCCAGCTTGCGGCGTTTTTCCGGATGATCCGCATCGCCTGCTGCGCATCCTGGAGCGGCCGCATGGCCTTGTCGCGCATCAACTCGTCGTTGGGAAGGCGGTATTTGAGAACGAAGGCTGTGATGCCCCTTTCATTAAACCAGCGGGCGAGCTGGTGGCCTTCGTGGTCCATGGCAATGGCAAAGTAGCCGCCGCCGGGACAGATCAGCACCGAGGCGCCATTGGGCCGGGCCGGACGGTGGACATAGAGCATGGGGCGCTGCACATCGGTTACGAGGCTCACGCCGTCCTGCGGATTGACGATCCAGCGCTCGGGGATGTCTTTGGGAATAGCTCCCGGTACGCCCTCAGGATAGAGGTAGAGGGAGTCCTGCTGGGCACGGAGGGTGCCTGAACCTGCTGTAAGCAGGATAAAAGAGATAAGCCAGATGCGGGTCATAGGAGGAGTCTTTTAGGCAATTACGGAAATTTTACATAGATTCGTATAGTTGAGACTGCTATGGAAATCTACCGCAAATACCTGAGCGTGGACACCCTCGCGCCCCCTACAGAGGCGGGTCCCAACTGGGGGGTGAATATCCATACCGTGGGGCATTATATCCATTCGCCCTACGCTCCTTATCCCGATCCGAAACATCCAGATTCATACCGCTTTAGCTGGGAGGAAGGCCGCCGCCTGCACGAATACCAGATTGTGTATATCGCCAAAGGCCGGGGCGTGTATGAAAGTGAGTATGGCCTGCCGCTGCGGGTGGAGGCCGGAACGATCCTGCTTCAGTTTCCGGATGTGTGGCACCGCTACCGTCCTGACACGGAAAGCGGCTGGGAAGAGTTCTGGGTAGGCTTCGATGGGCATTATGCCAGCTACCTGATGCAGCAGGAGTGTTTTGACCCCCGGCATCCACCGATCCGGATTGGCTTTAATGCTGAATTTTTACAGGCATTTACCCGCCTGATCGAAACGGTCAAGCAGGAAGGCGTCGCCCACCGGCAGCTTTCCTCCTGCCTGGTGATCCAGTTGCTGGGCCTTGTCTATGCCTCCGCACTGATGGCAGGTCAAAGCCAGCCCCGGCTGCGGCAGGAGCAGATTGTGCGGCAGATTCAATATGTGATTCATGAAAAATGGGACCAGGCCCTCGATTTCGAGCAACTGGCGCGGGAGCATCATGTGAGCTATGTCTGGTTTCGCAAGGCGTTTAAAGACGTGATAGGCACTTCTCCCGGCCAGTACCATCTCGGTATCCGGATCACAGAGGCGGCGCGTATGCTCAAGGAAATGCCGCTTTCGGTGTCTGAAATCGCTTATAAGGCCGGATTTGAGTCCGAGTTTTATTTCTCCCGCATCTTTAAAAAGAAGATCGGCCTCGCACCGGGGGAGTA
>RDXT01000626.1 GCA_004292985.1 Bacteroidota bacterium | reverse complement strand
TAGTAGCGCATCGGATTGAAGTAGGTAAGGCGCTGCGCCCAGTCGGGCATGTTTTCCACGGCGGTAAACATGCCGCTGAGGAAAATGAAAATGACCATAAAAAACCAGGAGATAAACAGGGCCTGCTGCTGCGTGTCGGTCGAGGCCGAGATAAACAGACCGATGCCCAGCACCACCAGCAGGTAGATGCCGGAGAACAAAAACAGCAGGGGAATGCTGCCCAGGAAGGGGATGCTGTAAAATATGCGGCCCAGAATCAGGCCCACGGCGAGGTCAAATAGCGCCAGCAGCCAATAGGGAAGCAGTTTGCCGATCACAAACTGGTATTTGCGGATGGGCGTTACATTCAGTTGCTCGATGGTGCCGATTTCTTTTTCCCGCACAATGTTCATCCCCGAAAGGAACATACCGATCATCGAGACGAGCAGGGCCAGGATGCCGGGCACCATGAAGGTCTTGTAATCCATGCGGGGGTTAAACCAGTGCGACCAGGTGATGTCCACGCGCGAGGTCTGGGCAGGCTGCTGCACATGGATGGCAATGCGGGGGCCATATTCGGTGATGAGTTCCTGGTTAAAATCCTGGATTACCTGCGCGGCATAGGCCGAGGCCAGGCTGCCCCGTACACCGTCGATGGCATTGGCGGTGATGTGCAGACGGCTGCTTCCTTCGCGGACGAGGTCCCGCTCAAATCCCGAAGGGATGCTCAGCACGATGTCGGCATCGTCTTCTTCGAGGGCAATGCTCGCCTGGCGGCCCGAAAAGGAGTATCCTTTGGTAACAAACTGGGTCGTGCCTTCAAATTTGCCCCGGAGCCGACGCGAAAAGGAGGACTGGTCGAGGTCCATCACAAAGAGGCGCACGTCCTTGATCTCAAAGTCGGCGGCATAGGCCAGCACCAGCAACTGGAACATCGGCATCAGCACCACAATCGGAAGCATCGAGCGGTTGCGAAACAACTGCCGGAACTCCTTATAGACAAACAGACGGATATTTCTCATGGCAGATGGGGTCAGGCAAGCCGCACTTTAAAGCGCCGGATGGCCAGCACGATGTAAAAAACCGTAAATCCAAACAAAATAAGCGTCTCCTGCCAGATCTGCTCGATCCCGCTGCCTTTGAGCATGATGTTTTTGATAATCACGATAAACCAGCGGGCAGGAATGATCAGGGAGATGTATTGCAGAAAGGGTGGCATGTTTTCAATGGGAAACATAAACCCGGAGAGCAGAATGGTGGGCATCATCAGCACCATCATCGAGACCATCAGGGCGACCTGCTGGTTGGGCGAAACGATGGAAATGAGCACCCCCAGCGACAATACTGTAATCACAAAAAGCAGGCCCTCGGCGGCCAGCAGGAGCAGGTTGCCCTTGACCGGCACATCAAATACGAAGTATCCGATCAGCAACACGCCCAGCGCAATCAGCAGGCCCAGCAGCACATAGGGCGCTACTTTGCCCAGAATGATCTGGATCGGACGCATCGGCGAGGCCAGCAGCACCTCCATGGTACCCATTTCTTTTTCCCGCGCAATGGAAACCGAAGTCATCAGCGCCGAAACGAGCATCAGAATGATGGTAATGAGGCCCGGAACGAAGAGAAATACGCCTTTCAGCTCCGGGTTGTAGCGCATCTGGGTCTCTACTTCGATCCGCAGCGGAAGCTGATAGGGCTGGTTCAGTTCGCGCTGATAATCAATGATAATGGTCGAAACATAGCTCAGCAGCGTTTGTCCGGTATTGGGGTCGGTGGCGTCGGTGATGATCTGCACGTGGGCCAGGCCTTCGCGTTTGAGGTTCTGTCCGAAATCTTCCTCAAAAATCAGCACTACTTTTACATCACCCGACTTAAACCCGGCCTCCACCTGCTCCGGTCGCTGCCAGTCAGCCACCTGGCGAAAGTAGCCCGAAGCCATGAGCTTGTTGCGGATTTCCTGGGTATGTTCGTCGCGGCTGAGGTCGAGGATGCCGATACGCGCCTCGCGGATTTCGTTGGTGACGGCAAAGCCGAAGAGCAGAATCTGCACCAGCGGCATGCCAATGAGGATAAACATCGTCCGGCGGTCGCGGAGGATGTGATAAAACTCTTTGCGTACGAATCCAAACCAACGCTTCATGGTCTTGCCAGTTTTACAAAAACCTCATCCATCGAGTTTGCCGAAAATTGTTCTTTGAGCTTGCGGGGGGTATCGAGCGCTGCGATGCGCCCATCCACCATGATCGAAACGCGGTCGCAATACTCTGCCTCGTCCATGTAGTGGGTCGTAACGAAGACCGTGGTGCCGTGGTGGGCCGTTTCGTAGATCATTTCCCAGAACTGCCGCCGGGTGAGTGGGTCCACCCCTCCGGTGGGTTCGTCGAGAAATACGATGGCCGGATCGTGAATCAGGGCCGTAGAGAAGGCCAGTTTTTGCTTCCAGCCCAGGGGCAGCTCGCTGATGAGCACTCTTTTGATCGGTCCCAGCCCCAGGCGGTCGAGCAGGATATCGGTCTGGGAACGGAGTTCCCTGCGCTTCATGCCGTAGATCCCGCCGTAGAAAAGGATGTTTTCTTCTACCGTCAGGTCCTCGTAGAGTGAAAAACGCTGGCTCATGTAGCCGATATTGCGCTTGATTTCTTCTGTCTGGTCAAACAGGTCGTAGCCACAGACCTCTGCCTGCCCCGAAGTGGGCGAAAGCAGCCCGCAGAGCATCCGGATGGCCGTCGTTTTGCCCGCGCCATTGGCCCCCAGAAACCCAAATATCTCTCCCTGCTTCACATCAAAGGTGATATGATCCACAGCGGTGAAGTCGCCAAACTTACGGGTAAGTTCGCGCACCTGGATGGAGTGATTGACGGTATCAGACATAAGAAGATGCGTCAGGTTGAGAACTTCCCAGGGCCATAAAACAGTCCTCGATATTGGGAGCGATGGGCAGCACTTCGATGTTGGCATGCCCTTGGCGGCGGAGCCACTCAGCGAGGTCAGCTGTGTTGATTTCGCCCCGCTGATCTGTATAGTGAATGCTGTCTCCGAAAGGATATACCGTACCTGAGTGCGGATATTGGCGCAGATGCTGGAGCAGCCGGTAGGTATCCTGCCCGATGACGGCATACAAGGGGCTTCCGAAGCCCGCTTCGATGTTGGCAGGGCTGTCTATCTGGAGGATTTTGCTGTTGTGAATGAGCGCTACACGGTTGCAGCGGCCCGCTTCATCCATATACGGTGTCGAAACGAGGATGGTGATCCCCTGTTTTTGCATCTGAGCGAGGATTTCCCAGAATTCGCGGCGCGAAACGGCATCTACCCCTGTTGTTGGCTCGTCGAGGAGCAGAATATTGGGCCGGTGGATGAGCGCACAGCAGAGGGCCAGCTTTTGCTTCATCCCTCCCGAAAGGGCCTCTGCCCTCCGGTGGCGGAACGGCTCGATCTGCACATAGATGTCGCGGATCAGGTCGTAGTTGTCTTCGAGAGAAGTGTCGAAGATCGTCGCGAAGAGGCGGATGTTTTCTTCGACGGTGAGGTCGCGGTAGAGCGAAAAACGCCCCGGCATATAGCCGATCATCTGGCGGACCTTGCGGAAGTCCTTGACCACATCGAGGCCCATGAGGCTCGCGCGCCCTTTGTCGGCCAGCAGCAGCGTGGCGAGGATACGGATCAGCGAAGTTTTTCCGGCGCCATCGGGACCAATCAGGCCAAAGAGCTCGCCTTCCTTTACTTCGAGGTTAATGTCTGTCAGCGCCTTCACCTTGCGGTAAGACTTAGAAAGATTTTCTGCCAGAATCATCGCCTCTGCCATCTGAACCGCTTATTTGGATTTGCTGAACACTACCTCACCCGGCATACCGATCCGCAGGGAACCGTCGTTTTTCACGCGCACTTTCATGGCATAGACCAGGTTCACACGCTCGTCGCGGGTCTGGATGATCTTGGGGGTAAATTCGGCTTTTTCAGAAATCCAGATGATTTCCCCCTGCATGCTGCGCACGCCGCCCGATTCATTATCCACCAGCACATCTGCGATTTGTCCGGCTTTTACGGAAGAGAGCTGCGCACCGGAAACATAGACACGGAGGGTCATGTCGCGGGTATCAGCCACTTTAAAGAGGGGTTTTCCCTGGACCGCAATTTCGCCTGCTTCGGCATAGGTGGCCAGCACACGGCCTTCGACCGGGTTGCGCACAATGCTTTTGGCGATCATATCATCCACCTGCTCGATCTGGGTGATCAGCGGCTCGGTTTCGTTGCGGATGGACGCATTTACAATGTTAAGCGAAGTAACCTGCGCCATCATTTGTTTTTCCACCACATCCATCTGACCATTGATGTCGTCGAGCTGCTTTTGGGTGGCGGCACCGTCCTTGAGCAATTGTTCCACCCGCGCTTTTTCACGCCCGAGGTTGCTGAGTTGCTCTTCGAAGACACTGGTCTGGGAGTTTACATTCTGCTTACGGCTCAGTACAGCCCGGATACTGGCGCGGAGCTGCTGTTTTTTGAGGTAAAGCTGGGCGGTATCCACGATTCCCAGCACCGTATCGGCGGGCAGCCAGTCGCCTTCGCGGGCCACAAACTGGATCAGCCGTCCATTGGCCTCCGAAGAAACGATGATCTCTCTGGCTTCAAAATTGCCGTAGGCATCGGCGTTGCGATTGTCTCCGTTGCAGGCCGAAAAGGCCGCTATGGCCACGAGAATAAATAAAATCTGATGTCTTTGCATATAATAAAAGATGCTTAGTATCCTTACCAAAGTCCCAGCCGGGTCAGCAGAGCCACCCTTGCCTGAACCTGTTGCACACGTCGTATTTCCTGCTGGAGGCGGGCCTGGGTGAGCGCATTTACCTCGCTGAGGTATTCGCTGATGGTCCGGACTCCGTTTTCCATCTGCGCAGCCGCCTGTTTTACGATAGATTCCTGAATCGCTACGATGTCTTCGTCGCGGGAGATCAGGCTGTCGAGTACCGTGAGCTGCTCGCGGTCGCGGATGAGGCTCAGAACGAGTCCCTGCTCAAACTGCTCCTTGCGGATGTCGAGCGCGGACTTCTGGACATCAAATAACTCGCGTCCGCGTCCGATCTGTCCCCAGTTGGTCAGGGGCACATTTACCCGCAGACCTACCATATAATAGCCGCCAAATTCTGTTTTCAGAAAGTTGTAGGGGTTGGGTTGAGCCAGTCCGCCCTGTGCGAAGGCTGCCACTTTGGGCCTTGCCTGGGAGAGAACCGCTTCGGCACTGGCATCGAGCTGCTGGCTTTGCAGGTCGAAGAGGCGGTATTCCGGGCGAAGCTGGGGCAGCGAATCGGGCAGGGCAGGCAGGGAGTCGGGCAGGCCCACCGGTGCATTGCGGAGGTCCTGGCGGCCCGTCCATTCGGCGAGCATGGCCCTGAGGCTGCGGATTTCGGCATCGAGCTGGAGCATCTGCTGGTCGAGCTGGAGGATCTGCTTGTCGAGGCTTTCGAGGTTGCCGGGGAGCAGCACCCCGTTTTTTACGCCCGATTCTACCGGCTTGCGGCGGGTGCGGAGGTCGTTTTGCACCGTAGCGAGCACCTCTTTCTGGCGTTCGGTGATGCAGAGGGCAAAAAAGAGCTGATTTATCGCTTCGCGTATGCGGTAGAGGTCTGTTTCAGTGGTCTGCACCTGCACCTCAGACTGTAGTTCGTTGATCGTGCGGGCCTGTTTGGTCGCGCCGCCGTCGTAGATCGTCTGCTGAATATCGAGGCCTGCGCGGTATTGTGCTTTGGGGATGTCGGGAAACGCGATGCCGCCGATTTCGGGAAACGTAACCACATCTGACTGATAGGACACCTGGCCGCTGAGGTTGAGCTGGGGCATCCAGCGGGTGGCGAGGTTTTTGTCCTGAAGTATGGCACTCATACGGGCAAGTGCAGCCTGGTCAGCCAGCGGACTATGTGCATATGCGTCGCTGTAGCATTGCTTCAGGGTAATGGACTGCGCCTGCGCGAGCACGGGCAGCAGACAGAGGATCAGATGGGAAAAGCGTGGGGTCATGGGTCCAGTTGCTTTTTTCTCGCGGCAAAAATACACATTCAGGGCTTCAGATAGGCCATGATTACTTCGGGCACGACCTGTTTGCGGCTCTCCGAAAAGCCCCGGAAGTCGTCTTCGCTCATGTGAAAAAGCCGGGTGACAATCGGCTTCATGGCATAAGGAAAGACGCAGAGCGCCAACAGGTTGATAATCAGTTGCTGAGGGGCCACGTCCCGGATACGTCCCGCCTTCGTTTCCTGGGCGAGTTGTTCGGTGAGATGAGACATCAGCTTGGATGCATTGACCGAAATCATACGTTTGGTCAGCGCTTCGGGATCAGATTGCACATAATTGAGGACAAACACAGGCAACAACGGTGTTTCGAGCAGCATTTCATTGTAAAAATCGCTGATTTGCTGCACTTTCTGCTCCAGCGGGAGGTCTTGTGCCAGAATGGCTGTCATCTGGGGCAGCAATTGCTCAAAGGCCTCCAGAAAAATCCGCTCGAAAAGCTGCTCTTTGTTACGGAAGTAATAGTGCAGCAGCGCCTTGTTGATCCCGGCTTCGCGGGCGATCTCCTCCATGCGCGCACCTCCGAGGCCCTTGCGGTAAAACACCGTTTTGGCTGCGTGGAGGATGCGTTGCTCCGTACTTTGGTCTTTCGGAAGAGATTGGGCCAAGGAAGTTAATCGTTTGGTTAAACCACCCGGTAAAATTAGGAACCCTGCCCCTACTCTTCCAAATTATTTATGAAAAAAATCCGGAAGCCCCTCCGTTTGGCCCAGGGGTATCAAAAAGTGCAAAAAATCTCCCAAAGACGATAAAGAAGGGTAGCTTCCGGGGCTGTTACTTACCTTTCCTACGACTACTCACTCCAACTTATGCAGGTATTACTGGGT
The DNA here is from genome assembly GCA_004292985.1 of Bacteroidota bacterium. Lineage (GTDB taxonomy): Bacteria > Bacteroidota > Bacteroidia > J057 > J057 > RDXT01. Next base: position 536 of record RDXT01000626.1, on the reverse strand, counting down.
GTTTTCTTTCATTTTATCGGAGGATTTGCCTCCGGCAGCTTCTACATCCCCTACAAGCAGGTAAAAGGCTGGGCCTGGGAGAGCTACTGGATCGTTGGCGGTCTTTTTTCCTGGCTGATCGTGCCCCCGCTGGCGGCAGTGCTTACGGTGCCGGGCTTTGCGGAGATCATTTCGCAGACCGACCCCTCCGTTCTCGGCTGGACCTACCTGATGGGCGTGCTCTGGGGCATCGGCGGTCTTACCTACGGCCTGGGCATCCGCTACCTCGGCATGTCGCTCGGCAACTCTGTGATGCTGGGCTTTTGCTCGGTGTTCGGGGCGCTGGTTCCCGCGATTTTTTTCGATCTGGTACCCACGGAGGGTAAAGTCTCCTTCACAGACCTGCTGGCCAGTCCGGGAGGGCAGCTTGTGCTGCTGGGGGTGGTGGTTTGCCTCACGGGCATCGCGCTCTCAGGCCGGGCGGGGATGAAAAAAGAAAAAGACCTGTCCGAAAGCCAGAAGCAGGCCAGCATCGGGGAATTCAGCCTGACGAAGGG
>RDXT01000428.1 GCA_004292985.1 Bacteroidota bacterium | reverse complement strand
TTCGTTCTGGATACGCACACCGTCATTAGAACCGCCGAAATTCGTGTGATACAGGTGCAACTCCGCACGGGGCGGGCTGCCTGCGGGGATATTGATACCGATCCGCGGCTCGCGCATTACCTCAAACTCGATGGCCCATTTGCCCAGGTGCTGGCTGAAAATACCGATGATCGAATCAGGCTCCGACATGCCGAAAAAGGCACGGTCGAAGGTACCGGTATTGTTCTGAAACCAGATACCGGGTGAGTTGTTGAGGTTGCCATCGGAACGCAGGCGCAAACGGCCTATGGCATCAAGTGGAAATTCGGGGTTGTCCATGCCGATGCCCATATGGCCGCTGCTCAGCTCGAAGGCAAATTTACGCCCGGAAGAAGATCGCATATACATTACATCCGTCGAGTCTTTATACTCGAGGCCCCAACTGGGGAAAGCGGGTGAGTGAGAGATCACCATACGGTCGGCATTGGAGGTGCCGCTGCTGAACATCTGCATCATCGGTGAGTTGGGCAGCGCTGTGGCAGGGAAACGGATCGTGGCATTGTCGTCATTGAAGATCACATCGCCATCCGCACCGTTTACCTGAAGTTTATCGCCATCTCCAACTGTCAGCGTCGCTGCGGGAGTGGCATCGCCGATCCCGACATTACCCGCGACATACGAGATCGCTGTGCCGCTGGTGGTCCACTGGCTGCTGCCTCCCGCGTCATCTGCGGCAGGCGCCCATTCGGAGCCATTCCATTTCAGGGCCTGCCCGGCGGCAGGAGCTGTGCTGCCCACATCTGTCAGCGCGCTGAGTTTCATGTCGGTAGCCACTTTGGCATAAGGCACAGCCACCAGTTCACTCGCTCCGAGGCTGACTCCATTGATCTGTGTTTCAATGAAATAGCGGTTCGAAGCCCAGTCAATATTGCCGAAGGTTCCATTCACCACCGTTCCGCTGCCAATCACAACAGAAAAGAGGCCATAGGCATTGGTCAAAGGGGCATGGGTTTCCTCATATACGGCCGTTCCGTTGGCGCTGGCCTCCCGGATAAAAATGCGCAGGTTGAGGTTTTGATTGGCGATCAGGACACCCGCGTTGTTACGGGCAGCCGCCTGATAATTGATGCCCCGGACCTGGGCATGGAGCGAAGAGAGCGAAAGAAGCAGAACAAGTAATACGCGTGTAACAAAAGCAGGATTCATAGGCATTTTTTTGTTTGTTGTATCTAATGACGCTCTTAAACAGAGAAATTACACGCAATAAAACAAGTCAATCCCCAGTTTTGGGGATGTAAGAAATCAGAAAGCTTGTCAGGGCTACAGTAACGCAGAAAGGTCGTTGACTTTCAGGGGCGTTTCGGAGATAAATCCTTCGCCATACTCTGCCCCCACCATGTGTCCCATGACCCTTGCGCGCGCTTCTACAAAGTGCCAGAATTCCTGCGAAGAGATATAGCTGGGCGGATCGCTGCTTTGATCGGCAGGGTTAAAAAACTGGGAGCCGTAGGCACGGATGGCCGCTTTTTTTCCCTCAAAATAAGGGGTAATGTCCACCACAAAATCCGGCTCCAGGTGGTAATCCTGAATCAGGTTAAAATGCCTTTTGGGCCGCCAGGGCGCCTGAAGATCCCCTTCAAAGTGTGTTTCGATCCGGCGCAGACCACTGAGAAAGGCTGCATCTTTGACAAGGGCCGCGCAACGTCCATGATCGGGGTGGCGGTCAAGCGGCGCGCCTGAAATAACAACTTCGGGCTGAAAACGCCGTATTTCGCGGATCAAAGCCCGTTGGTGTGTTTCATCATTGGCATAGAAGCCATCGCGGAAGCGCAGATTTTCGCGGGCAGAAAGTCCCAGGATGCGGGCTGCTTCGGCGGCTTCTTTCAGGCGCAGTTCTGCACTGCCACGGGTGCCCAGCTCTCCCTGGGTGAGGTCGAGTACGCCCGTTTTTTTCCCTGCCGCTTTCATCTGCAATAAAAGGCCCACACACCCAAGC
>RDXT01000625.1 GCA_004292985.1 Bacteroidota bacterium | reverse complement strand
CCATTCCGCAGCCCACTTCCAATATCCGCATGTCGGGCCTGAGGTCGGGTGTGGTCAACATATACTCTGCGAGGCCGATCGCCGCTGGCCAGAGATCTGCCCAATAGGGAATCTGCTCATCTTTAACTGCTTCATCCTCAGGGTCTCTGGCTATCAGCTCATCTAACAGTTCGTCTATATTTCCGATCAGGAACAGCTCGAACAAACGTCCGGCAATTGTAATCTGATAGGGTTCCAGCTTCGCACGAAGACTCAGTTTCTGTTTAAGCTCAGCAATCCGCAGCTCTTTTTCGGTATCCATCCGGCAAAATTACGAGAGTCCCCAGACAAAAGCTATTTAACCTGAAGGGACAGCACTTCTGATTTTCCGCCCGCCGAGATTCTGCACAGGTAAAACCCTGCTGTAAGGCCCTGTAAACCGAGGCGCTGGTGCTGGTAGCCCGCCGCAAACACCTGTGCAGGCTGCGACAGCACAAGGCTTCCCCTCAGATCCATTACTTCAATCTGCACCTGAGCTGCCGAAGCCAGTTCAAACGCGAGCCATACCTCGTCCGATGCCGGATTGGGCGAAAGCGTTGCCCCAAAAACAGGAAGTTCTTCTACGCCCAGGGCGACACCCGCTCCACGGGCTTCGACGCCGAACCACATGGACTTATCCGTAGCCTGGTTGATCTGAAGGTCAAAGGTATTCGGCGCTACGGGCAAATAGCTGCGGTAGGTGCTTTCAAGACCTGTTTTATCGAGGGGATACAGGCGAAGGGTATCGGCCTGCACGCGCACACGCAAGCTGAGTTGTATAGGTAGCTGCTGGGTGGGCGCAGTGCCCCAGTTGCTATGGAGGGTCTGCAGCCCATCCCACACCATGCCGGTATTTTGCTGGCGCGTAGAAAGCGTCAGCAGGGACCGCGAAGCGGTAATGAGCGAATCTCCCTCCAGCGAAACCCAGGTAACAACTCCGTCGCCGCTCGCCGACTGGAGGTGAAAACCCTCCAGATTCAGGGGCTGAAGATTCCCGGCCACGCTCACATATCCGGGCGTATGGGTGTAAAGCAAACCCAGATCCTGGTTCCAGCTCGTCTGGCCTGTTTCTGTAACAAAAAAGTCAGCAGCGGGGGTGGGCAGAGTGCTCATGTCTGTGCCCGTATCAGATTGATAGCCAAGGGTTTTTATCGCGTGTGTCAGATTGAGCCTGCGGTCGTAAGGCAGATATTTGCCCCAGCGCCCCAGGTTGTCCTGCTGCGCCCGCCGATAGGTCTGCTCCCGGTTGTAGGCAATAGACAAAGGTTGCCCTTCCCGGATCAGGTGATTGCGGTAGGCATAGGCACAGGAAGGGAAAAGCGCCATAATGCTATGGTCCCGGTGAATGCTGAAAAAGCCCCCTACCCTATCCGCATCCCATTGATTTTCACCATTATAGTCAAAAAACATCAGGCCATCTGCCCCATGAAAAGAAGCATAGGCACTCAGCGCAGGAACCATCTCTGTGCGGCTTCGGTTCGGAAAGGCATGGTTGTACTCACTAACGGTGTAAGGTTTATTGACGTATGTAAGACCTGTAAATGCCTGTGTGATTGCCCCACCATCTTCCGCCTCCAGCATGGATTCGTTGCTGATCAGCCAGTCGTTGGGGTCCCAGGCAACCGAAGGAAACCAGGGGTGGTCCCAGTAGCTGTGGTCGTCGAGGTAGTCCATATGTTCATGCTCCATCGCTTCGTGGATGCCCGTGAGCGCATTGGTACCCGTCACAGGTGCCTGAACCCCCAGCGTATTTTTGAGATAAAGGCGCATTTCCTCCATGAAGTTCTGCTGAAGCGAGGTATAAAACTCCGCCATATCGGCAATCCGCTGCGGACTGTAGAGCAGTCGCTCCGAATGGGGAATCCGGCGGATGTTGCGGGTAGCCAGGGCCTCTCCTGCCTCCAGACCGGAGGCTGCGGGTCTGCCGAGCCGCATTTCATCGAGCCAGAAGCTGCCTGTCTGGTTATTAAAGCTGAATGTGAGCCGGAACTGACCATTATTATTCTCCGGGGCCGTAAGGCTCAAGGTAAAACGCTGCCACTGGGTTGTCAGGCCCACCGAAGCACCTCCATACCAGGTATAAGGATCATTGTTCCGCATCATTCCGATGTTTAAGGTACGATTGGCATCGGAGCGGGCATAAAACGTGAGCACATAGGAAGAGTCTTTTTGCACCGACATGCCCGCCTGTAAAAACTGGATGTGCCAGTCGGTGCCGGTGGTCTGCGTTACCTGTACGCGGGCGGACTGTGTCCCGGAGTATGCTGTCGGCGAAACAGAAACCTGGGCCTGTGCGCCCGAAAACAACTCTAAACCCCAGGGTGCAACCGAGGAGTTTTCAAAACCGCTGTTTATCAGCAGGTTACTGCTGCTGCCGCCCTGCGAAGCAGGACTCCAGGCTGCGGCCAGCGTATCCTGGCTGCCATATTTTGCAAGTAAAAAATCCTGAAACAGGCTGTCGAGCATCAGCGAGTGGCGACGGGTGATCCTCCCTCCATTTTTAAAAGGGGTCAGCCAGCCGTCTTTCCACGCACCATATAATGAGTTTTCATTGATGATCTCTACCATTGCCAGCACCGGATCGTCTTTGAGGGCAAGACCCGTGTAGGGATTCACATGACTGAGGAGTTGCTGGGCATATTCCCGCTGGAGAAAAACCAGGCGGGGATCAAAAACAGTTACCGCTTTGCCAAACTCTCCCAGTGAATCGGCATACACTACCCCATCGAGGGCATTAAATGTGCGCGAAACATTGAGATTCATGTTTACATAAACCCCATTCTGCTTCATTTTTGCGATGAGGTACTCCAGCTTGTCGAGGTTGCTCAGGTTGAGACTGCGCGTGCTTTGCCCCTGATAAAAAAGAGTCCCTTCATTTCCTGCCCAGTTGGGATTGTCTATATGGTGGAAGCGCACCAGGTTGATGCCCATCTTACGCATGCGTGCAGCAATATAAGAGGCTTTGCTTTTGTCCGGAAAAGCCCCGCTGGCCACCAGATTTACCCCCCAGAAGCGAAACGGCTCAGCGCCGGACAGGAAATTCCCCAACGTATCTGCCGAAATCCGCCGGCTTTCCCCAATGGTATAAGCCGGGAACCCGGGGAGAAAGCGCCTGTCCGTAGTATCATTGGAAGGCAGGGCAAAGGAATAACTTTGGAAAAAAGTCTGCCCGTTTGCCCGGTATCCAAAGACACAGGCAAGCAGTAATAGGAGAATCTTTTTCATGTAAATACCTGTTAATCAGCCTGCTCAGCTACAGACAGCGCCTTGAGTACCAATGTCTCCAACAGTGCGTCTATGCCTGTTGTATTTGCCAGAATCACCACCCCGCTACCGGTAGCAGGGCTGATATACATGCAGGAAGAATAGCCCTTGTCCGACCCCTTGATGCCGCTCAGGCTACGTCCTCCAACGGTATAGGTATCCCATCCGAGGGCCTGACTGGGATCAATAAAGGGGTTCTGCACCCGGAGCATATCTTCGACCTGCGCACTGCTCAGCACCTGCTGGCCGCTATATACACCTCCGCTAAGGGCGGCAGAAAGAAAACGCGCCATTAGCTCCGAACTCACCCGCAGGCTGCCGCTCGGATACATCGGATAGCCATACAGCGCCTGCGCCTGGTAATTGCCTCCGGGCATGCGCATATAAGGCAGCGCGACCAGATCGCTTTGGAGGTCGTAGAGATACCAGGAGACGCTGCTGAATCCCAGGTCGAGGAAGAGATGCGTTTTGCAATACAGGTCAAATCCTACACCTGTGCGGTTTTCTACGGCCAGGGCTGCCAGGGCAATGCCAATACGCGAATACTGATAGGTCTTGCCAGGGCGCTTGGAAGTAAAATGATTAACACTGTAATAAGTACTACCGACTGTAAAGTAGTCCTTTAAAAAATCTCGCAGCCGTACCTGCGTATCGCCGGGACCGTAGAGGCTCGCCAACTGTGTGCTGTCGTCTGCGAGGCCCGCCGTGTGGCTGAGCAGCATGCGCAACGTAATGACAGCCGTAGGATACAGCGGGTGGCGAACGGCGAATGGAAGGTATTGATTCACAGGCGCATCGAGGTCGAGGCCACTTTCTGTAACTGCCTGCAGCACCGCAGCTGCCACTACCGGATCGGCGCTTTGGGCCATGAGGTAACGGGTGTATTTGGTCGCCGGAATGGCCTTGCCCAGATCCGAAAAGCCGTAGCCCTCAGCCCAGGCTGGAAGACCTTCTTCCACGACGGCTATCGAAAGGCCGGGGATATTAGCTGCCTTCACTACCGAGTCGGTAAAAACGTCCAATACGGCCTCGTACTTGGTGGGCACCGGAGGCTTGGGCGGCTCAGGCTCAGTGCCTTTACAGGAGAAAAACAGAATGGCACAGGCCAGAAACACAGTAACAAGGGTATATCTCATGTCATGATCGGGTTTTACAGAAGTTCAAATAAAGTAAAAATGCAAGACATTTGCGCAAAAGCTATACAATCCCTTAGGGGCAGGTTGTATCTTCGCCGGATTAAAGAGGATTATGAGTATGCAACACATGTGGGAAATTGGTGGATCACAGATCTCGCCAGACCAGCTCTACGCCGCATTCCGCTCGAAAACCCCTGTCCGGCTTTCTGAATCTGCCCGGCTCCGCATACAGCACTGCCGCAACTACCTCGAAGAGCGTCTCGAAAGCGGGCAGGACATCATGTACGGCATTAATACCGGATTTGGCTATCTCTGCGACAAGGTGATTGCGCCGGGCGACCTGCGGCAGTTGCAACTCAATCTGCTGCGTTCTCACGCCTGCGGCCTCGGAGCGGAGGTCCCGGCAGACATTGTGCGGCTGATGCTCCTGCTCAAGGTGCAGTCCCTGGCCTATGGACACTCAGGGGTCTGCGTTCCCACAGCAGAGCGCCTGCTCAGTTTTTACAACCACTCGGTGCTGCCCGTAGTTTATACCCAGGGATCGCTGGGTGCCAGTGGCGATCTGGCACCGCTGGCACACCTTTGTCTGCCCCTCATAGGCGAGGGCGAGGTGCGCATCGGCGAGGAAATCATGCCTTCGGCTGAGATGCTGAAGCGCATGAACTGGCAGCCTGTGTCGCTCGAAGCCAAAGAAGGCCTGGCCCTGCTGAATGGCACCCAGTTTATGCTCGCCTATGGGATCTATCTGATTATGAATGGCTTGCGCCTCGCCAAGCTGGCCGATAAAATTGCGGCACTGAGCCTCGACGCATTTGGCTGCCGCCCAGACCCCTTCCACCCTGCCCTGCACCGCATACGCCCCCATGCCGGACAACAGGAGGTGGCCAGCCGTATCCGTGCCTGGATGAGTGAGTCCCCGATGATGCAGCAACCCAAAAACCAGGTCCAGGACCCCTACTCTTTCCGCTGCATTCCGCAAGTGCATGGCGCTACGTATGACACGCTTCAGCATGTGTACCGCGTGCTGGAAACCGAACTCAACAGCGTTTCGGACAACCCCAACATTTTTCCGGAGGAAGACCTTGTGCTTTCGGGGGGTAATTTTCACGGGCAGCCCCTCGCGCTGGCGCTCGATTTTCTGGCCATCGCCCTCGCAGAGCTGGCTTCGATCTCCGAGCGCCGCAGCTATCAGTTGCTCAGCGGCTCGCGGGGGCTACCCCTCTTTCTCGTTGCCAATCCCGGCCTCAATTCAGGCCTGATGATCGCCCAATACACTGCGGCCAGCATTGTGAGCCAGAACAAACAATATTGCAGCCCGGCCAGCATAGACACCATTCCCTCTTCCAACAACCAGGAGGACCATGTGAGTATGGGGGCCAATGCAGCGGTAAAATGCCTTCAGGTGCTTGATAACCTGGAAAAAGTGCTCTCGATCGAGCTGCTGTGCGCCAGCCAGGCCCTCCACTTCCGCGAACCCTCTGCCAGCAGTCCTGAACTCCAGCGCTGGGTGGAGGAGTACCGGGCACTCGTGCCGCCCGTATCGGAGGACCGCTATTTACATCACGACATTGTGCAGGGAATTGCGTTCCTTAGGGCTGCCGATTAACTCAATTCGAATTATATGAAAACCTACACAGAATCCGAAGCCCAGTCCCATATCCAAAAGCTCCCCGGATGGATATATCAGAACAATGGGATTGAAAAAAGCTTTGTGCTGAAAGACTTCGTGGCTGCCTTTGGCTTTATGACCCGCTGCGCTCTGCTGGCCGAAAAAGCCAATCACCATCCGGAGTGGTCCAATGTGTATAACAAAGTACATATCCGCCTCAGCACCCACGATGCAGGTGGACTGACAGACAAAGATTTCGCGCTGGCTGAAAAAATGGAGGCGGCACTTTAAAGGAGTCTGTCGGCATGCCCTAAAGGCTAAAGCCCTACTATTTTCGTTATTGCATCCAAAAGACGTTTTATGCTTTCTGTCCGCATCATCAACCGGTCTCCGCACCCGCTTCCTGCATACGCTACTGCCCTTTCGGCAGGCATGGACCTCTATGCCAATAATGACGAAGACATCACCCTTGGCAGCCTCGAAAGAGCCATGATTCCCACCGGAATTTATATCGAACTGCCCCCGGGCTACGAAGCGCAGGTGCGTCCCCGCAGCGGACTGGCAGCCAAACACGGCGTTACGATGCTCAATTCCCCCGGCACCATCGACGCGGACTATCGCGGTGAAGTAAAGGCCATCGTGGTGAACCTCAGTCATACCCCATTTACCATCCGCAAAGGAGAGCGCATCGCCCAGATGGTAATCGCGAAACACGAACGGGTGCTCTGGGAGGCCGCCGAAAGCCTAAGTGAAACCCAGAGAGGTGAAGGAGGTTTTGGACATACGGGCCGCTAATTGTATATTACATCGGATGAAAAGAACCTTCTTCCTTTGCAGCTTGCTTTTGTTTTGGGCATGCACCGATTCTGGCTCCCTGTGGGCACAAAAAAAGCCCGGAAAGGGCCGCGAAACGCCAACTACACCCGCTCCCGGAGAGCGGGACCGGGCAGAATCGCTGTATGTAGAGGCCTGTACCCAGATGATCCGGGGAGACTACAACAGTGCCGCAGGCCTGTTTAAGCAAGTCGTTGCAGCCGACCCCTCCAACCATGCCGCGTTGTACAACCTCTGCAAAATTCTGACGGAACTTCGCCAGTATGATGAGGCGATTTTGCGGGGCCAGTCAGCCATTCAGGGTGATCCCGGCAATCCCTGGTACTACCGCTCGCTCAGCCAGGCCTACGAGCTGAAAGGCGATTTCTCCGGCGCTATTTCGGTGCTGGAAAAACTGCTGCAAAAATATCCGCTCGAAGCCGATGACCGTCTGAACCTCTCAGAACTCTATCAGAGAAACCGTAACCTGCCCAAATCTCTGGAGCAGCTCAGCAAAATTGAAGCGCAAAAAGGCCCTTCGGAAGAAATCAGCTTCCGGAAATACCGCATCCACCGCGAAAGCGGAGACCTGGAGGCA
>RDXT01000427.1 GCA_004292985.1 Bacteroidota bacterium | reverse complement strand
AACAACAGCAGCGAATATTCGACCCGTTACCTCTGGGATTTCGGTGATGGCGGTATTTCCGAAGAAACAAATCCGGTTTATACCTACAACGCGCCGGGTGAATATACCATCCGCCTGATCGCTGACAATGAGATTGGCTGCCCCAACGAATATGAGTTTGGCGTGGTGAATGTGCTGAATTTCAACATATTCTACCCTAATGCATTTAGCCCCAATGGAGACGGACACAATGATGAATTCTTTATCGTCATGAACTCTATCGAGGTATTTGAGATTCAGATTTTCGACCGATGGGGCCGCAAGGTGTTCGCTTCGGCGAATACGGACTTCCGCTGGGATGGTACTCTGAATGGACAGGCATCGCCGGAGGGGGTTTATACCTATCTGGTGAAAGCGACCACCTACCGGGGCGAACGTTTCGAGCGGGCCGGCAGCGTTACCCTGATACGGTAGGGTTAAATAGGGTCAACATCGGTAACGATCACCAGTGTTTTGTCGGCGGCCTGTGTATAATAGGTGTCGTAGCACTGCTGAATGATCTGGCGCATCTGGCCGATGTTGTTTCCTTTGGCCAGCTTGAGTAAAAACTGCATGCGGTACTGGTTGCGCAAGCGCGCCGTTACCGCGAAGTCAGGGCCGAGGAGGTTCGGACCAAAATGAGGCCTGAGGTGTCTTTCGAGCGCCCGGGCCTCTTTTTCAATGTACTCTTTGTCGCGGTGCCTGACTTCGATGCGGATCAGGCGGGTAAAAGGCGGGTAGCCAATGCTCTGCCGAGCAGGCGTTTCCTGAATAAAAAAGTCTTTGAATTCGCTCTGAAGCGAGTGCAGCACCAGGTTGTCGGGCATAAGGGTCTGAATCAGCACTTTGCCTTGTTTTTGGGCGCGGCCTGCACGGCCACTCACCTGCACGAGCAACTGGTAGGCCCGCTCGAAGGCCCGGAAATCGGGGTAGGTGAGGAGCGGATCGGCCTGGATCACCCCAACGAGGGTTACATTTTCAAAGTCGAGGCCCTTGGAGACCATTTGTGTGCCGACGAGAATGTCAATCTGTCCCCGCTCAAAGCGCTCGATGATCTGTTTATATCCCCATTTGGTCCGGGTTGTATCGAGGTCCATACGCTCCACGCGGTAGTCGGGAAAGCGGAGTTTTACCTCCTCTTCGATTTTTTCGGTACCAATGCCTGCCCGCACCATCGTAAAATGGCCGCATTGGGGGCATTTGGCGGGTTCCGGCTCGACATAGCCACAGTAATGGCAGCGGCAGTTGGCTTTTTCTTTGTGATAGGTCAGGCTGATGTCGCAGTTGATACATTCCGGCACGTGGCCGCAGCTTTCGCAGATCAGGTAGGGGGCATAACCCCGGCGGTTCTGAAAGAGGATCACCTGCTCGCCCCGTCCGAGGGTTTCGATGATGGCATTTTCTAAGGTAAGGGAGAAAATACCGTTTACCCGGCCTTTTTTCTTTTCTTTCCGCATGTCCACCACTTCGATCTGCGGCATTTGTCCTGCGACAGCGCGTTCGGGCAGCAGCACATGGTGGTATTTCTGGGCGCGGGCATTGTAATAGCTTTCAAATGAGGGCGTTGCAGAGCCGAGCAGGATGGGGATTTTCTGTTGCGTACCTGCAAAAACCGCCACATCGCGCGCATGGTATCGGGGAGCCGGTTCATGCTGTTTGAAAGAAGAATCATGCTCCTCGTCCACCACAATCAGGCCCAGTTCCGGGAAGGGCAGGAAAATGGCCGAGCGCACCCCGATGACAACCCGGTATTCGCCGCTGCTGACTTTCTGCCAGATTTCGACCCGCTCATCGTTGCTGAATTTGCTGTGATAAATCCCAATGGCCTCGCCCAGTTCTCCCTGCACCCGGTCAATAATCTGCTTGGTGAGCGTAATTTCGGGTAGCAGGTAGAGCGCCTGTTTGCCCTTTGCCAGCGCATCGCGGATCAGCTCTATATACAGGTGTGTTTTTCCGCTTCCGGTAAC
>RDXT01000426.1 GCA_004292985.1 Bacteroidota bacterium | reverse complement strand
CATTCCGGGCAGATACAGCTTTAATTCCGCGCCGGACTCACTTACCTCAAGATAGGAAAAATAACGGATCCAATCACCAAGATAGATCACGCGGGGGCCGTTTGTGAGGGCATCATCTGTGAGCAGATGTCTGTGTCCATACACAAATGCTTCTATATCAGGATGTTGCGCATACATTTCGCGGGAATGCACATACAGAAACTCCTGATCTCCCAGGTGGTCTTCTTCTCTTTGTTTCGCGAAATAATCGGAGTCGCTGTTTTGTTTGGCGGATACTTTGTGTGCCAGGCCGATGCCCAGGTCGGGGTGCAGGAGCCGGAACAGCCATTGGTTCAGCGGATGGGTGAAGACCCGCTTCATGAGTTTGTAGCCGTGGTCGCCGGGGCCGAGGCCGTCGCCATGCGCGATATAGTAGCGGCGGCCATAGAGGCTATGAATGACGGGCTTTGTATAAATGTGCGCCTGGATTTCCTGTTCGAGATAATCCTTCAGCCAGAGGTCGTGGTTGCCTGTGAAGAGGTGGAGGGGCACACCCATATCGGCAATATCGCCCAGCGTACCCAGGAAGCGGACAAAGCCCTTGGGAACCGCCTTTTTATACTCAAACCAGAAGTCGAATATATCCCCAACCAGATAGATAGAATCAGCATGTGGCGCGATGTGCCTGAGCCACCGCGCCACATGTTTTTCGCGCTCCCGGCTCTGCGCAGCATGAGGTGCGCCGAGGTGGAGGTCAGAAAGAATATACGTTTTTTTGCTCAAACCTGTTCGCCTTCCAGAGGGGTTTTGCTTTCCTCCGTATCAACGATGTGTCCGTTTGCTTCGGCCAGTGCCTCTGCGCTTCCGGGACGCTTTCCAATCAGCCGCTCCACGTCTTCTTTGAAAATCACTTCTTTCTGGAGAAGTTCCTGGGCGATGGCTTCGAGTTCTTCGCGGTGCTCAGAAAGCAGGTGGAAGGTTCTGTCATACGCATCGTCAATGATGATTTTCACTTCCTCGTCTATGATGCGGCTGGTGGCATCGGAGTAGGATTTGGTCAGGGCGTACTCGCTTTCGTTTTTGTAGGCAACACGTCCGACCTTTTTGTTCATGCCATAGCGGGTGATCATGGCATAGGCATTTTCGGTGATACGCTCCAGGTCATTGGATGCCCCGGTGGACACTTTGTTTTCGCCAAAGACAATATGCTCAGCCACACGTCCGCCGAGAGCGGTACACATGAAGTCCACCAACTGGTCGTAGGTGTAGAGGTATTGCTCTTTCGGGAGGTACTGCGCATAGCCGAGGGCGGCGAGTCCACGCGGAACGATAGAGATTTTCACCAGGGGAGAAGCATGCTCCAGGTACCATGCCGTGATAGCATGTCCGGCTTCGTGGTAGGCCACGATTTTTTTCTCTTCGGGCGAAATAATCTTGCTCTTTTTCTCCAGACCTCCGATGACGCGGTCTATCGCATCCTGAAAGTCAGACATTTCCACGGCTTTTTTGTCTTTACGGGCAGCGATCAGTGCCGCTTCGTTACAGACGTTCATGATGTCCGCGCCGACAAAGCCGGGTGTCTGGTTGGCCAGTTTATTTACATTCACCTCTTCGGAGAGGGTGAGTTTTTTCAGGTGAACGCTGAAGATCGCTTCGCGGCCTTTGATGTCTGGCAGGTCCACGCCGATCTGGCGGTCAAAACGTCCGGCGCGCATAAGCGCAGGGTCGAGCACGTCGGGGCGGTTGGTGGCCGCCATGATGATTACACCCGAGTCGGAGTTGAAGCCGTCCATTTCGACGAGCAACTGGTTGAGGGTGTTTTCGCGCTCGTCGTTGCCTCCGGTAACATTCATACGGCCCCGGCTGCGGCCTACGGCATCAATTTCATCAATGAAAATGATACAAGGCGCTTTTTCCTTGGCTTGTTTGAAGAGGTCGCGGACACGTGCAGCACCTACACCTACGAACATTTCGACGAAGTCAGAGCCGCTGAGGGAGAAAAAGGGCACCTTGGC
>RDXT01000425.1 GCA_004292985.1 Bacteroidota bacterium | reverse complement strand
CCGGGCCTGTTGCAGGGAATCTGCCGGGATCAGGGTTACTACCCCATTGTGCAGCACCAGGGCTGTTTTTCCATCGGGAGAAAGTGCCAGTCCGTAAGGGCCGCGGTTGATGGTGATCGTTTGCCCGGCAGGCGTAACATAGCGCCCGCTCGGAAGCACCGAGTGCCCCGCCGGGTTAATGTTGGCGTATTCGTTGAGGCCGGGGGCCTGGAGGGTTCTTACCTGGGCGCCTGCAAGCAGACCGAGGCAGAAAAAGATGATAAAAAGAATCTTCCGAAGCATGAGAGAAGGAGTTAAATTGCGCCGGAAGTTAGCAAGCAGCGCGGTGAATGGCGGATTAAGTTTGTGTTAAGAGATGTAAACGCTTGTCACGCGGCTCTACCTGCAGGTGTTTCCTATTCGCCAACCCATATATACGTCTTTTACCCTCGTTTCCCACTCGCCTATCTACACCTTCCCCTATCATGGCTAAAAAAAATTCTTACGCAAGTGTCCGCTATGTCTTCCGGACACTGATATGGCCCCGCCGCCAGCTGCTGCTGTTTGGGCTTTTGCTGGTAGTGGTCAACCGCGCGGCAGGTCTGGTCCTGCCCGGCTCCAGCCAGTACCTGTTTGACAAGGTGATCCCCAACCAGGACATGCAGCAACTGGTGTGGCTGCTGGTGATTGTGGCGATCTCTGTGCTGGTGCAGGCCGCGACTTCCTTCTGGCTGGTGCGGATGCTCAGTGTCGAAGGCCAGTACATGATCTCCGAACTCCGGGCCAAGGTGCAGGAGCAGGTGCTGCGTCTGCCCGTGCGCTATTTTGACAATACCAAATCCGGTACCCTCGTTTCCCGCATTATGAACGATGTGGAGGGCGTGCGCAACCTGATCGGTACAGGCTTTACCCAGCTCATCGGCGGCGTGCTTACGTCCATTGCCTCCTTCGTTATCCTGCTCAATATCAGCCCTGCCATGACCTTTTTCTCACTGGTGCCTATGGGCCTTTTCGGCTTTGCCTCTGCAAGGGCCTTCGGTCGTATCCGTCCCATTTTCCGGGAGCGCGGCGAAATCCAGGCCCAGGTGACAGGCCGCCTTACCGAGTCTATGGCCGGTATCCGGGTGATTAAAGGCTTTCACGCTGAAGCCCAGGAAACCAAAATTTTCCGCAAAGGGGTGGATCAGTTATATGAAAATGTCAAAAGCTCGCTCACTGCTACCAGCCTCGTTACCAGCCTCGGCGCGATGCTCGCAGGCCTGACGACCGTAGGGATCATGGCCATCGGCGGTCCGATGATTATGCGCGATACCCTCACACAGGGCGAACTGGTCTCCTTTATCTTCTATCTCGCCTTCCTGATTTTCCCGATTGTGCAAATGAGCAACATCGGCAGCCAGATCACGGAGGCCTTTGCCGGACTCGACCGCACCGAAGAACTGCTTCAGATGCGCAAAGAAACCGACGATCCGGAGCGCACTGTCGAACTGGGCAGCATGAAGGGCGATATCGCGTTTAAAGATGTGACTTTTGGCTACGAAAAAGAGAAGGAAGTGCTTCACGGCATCACCTTCGATGCGCCCGCAGGCAGCGTAACGGCCCTTGTCGGCAGCAGCGGCTCAGGCAAAACCACCATCGCAGGTCTGGCGGCTTCTTTCCTTCAGCCCGATACCGGCACCATTATGATTGATGGTCAGGACATGAGCAAAGTTACCCTCGACAGCTACCGCAGCCACCTGGGGGTTGTTTTGCAGGATGATTTTCTGTTTGAAGGGACGATCCGGGAAAATATTCTCTTTGCCCGCGCAGATGCCAGCGAAGAGCAACTCCTCCAGGCGGTAAAGGCGGCCTATGTGGTCGAATTTACAGATCGCTTCGAGCTGGGTCTCGATACCGTAATCGGTGAGCGGGGCGTCAAACTCTCCGGCGGACAGCGCCAGCGCATTGCCATTGCCCGCGCACTGCTGGCCGATCCGCAGATTCTGATCCTCGATGAGGCAACCTCCAACCTCGATAC
>RDXT01000424.1 GCA_004292985.1 Bacteroidota bacterium | reverse complement strand
GCTGGGCAAAGAAGTGTGGATCAGCAACAGCCGCCAGGTCTATATCTTAGACAGCGATACAGACCAGCTCGCCGACAGCATCGCCATCGGTCTGGGCGGCAACAGCATCGTCGAGGACCGCGAAGGTAAAGTCTGGGTGCTCTGCGGCGGGGATTTTGCTACCTCAGCGCCTGCCAGCCTGCATCGCATTGATCCCGCCTCGCGCGAGGTGCTGCTTTCGCTCACCTTTGCTGCGGGCGAATATCCCGGAGAACTCAGCCTCAGCCCCGACAGCCGGACCATTTATTATGTAGTGGGCGGCGGTGTGTATGCGATGGAAACAAACGCTACCTCACTCCCGGCAGTGGCACGTGCCGCAGGTTCTTTCTACGGACTGGGCATTCATCCGGAAACGGGAGATATTTACGCAACCGACCCGATTGACTATTCTCAGCGGGGTAAGGTATATATATATGGTGCGGACGGAACAGCCAAAGGCAATTTTCAGGCGGGGATCATCCCGGGTGAAGTGGTTTTCTGGTAAATGAAGCCTATATCACAAAGAAAAAGCCCCTGAAAAGGGGCTTTCCTTGTTGCGGGAGTAGGACTCGAACCCACGACCTTCGGGTTATGAGCCCGACGAGCTACCAACTGCTCCATCCCGCGATATATCTTTAGTACGAGTCTTTTTAGAAAAGGTTTTGTACTTCTGTTCTGATTGGGAGTGCATAGTTACGGCGTTGTTTGTACATTTGCAAATATATTTTAGATCCCTTGTCAGAAATCCACAAATCGGGCTTTGTAACCATCCTGGGCAAACCCAATGCAGGCAAGTCCACCTTGCTCAATCAACTGCTGGGCCAGAAGCTCAGCATCATTACCCCGCGTGCGCAGACGACCCGCCACCGCATCTTCGGCATAGACAGCGGCGATGACTATCAGATCATCTATTCCGATACGCCCGGCGTGATACGCCCCCGATACAAACTCCATGAGCGTATGATGGACAGCGTCGGCACGGCGCTGGAGGATGCAGATGTGCTTGTGTTGCTGCTTTCGGCCTATGAAACCCACGACGAAAGCTCCCTGATGGACATGGCCTCCCGTTTTTCGGGGCCC
The DNA here is from genome assembly GCA_004292985.1 of Bacteroidota bacterium. GTDB lineage: Bacteria > Bacteroidota > Bacteroidia > J057 > J057 > RDXT01. Next base: position 906 of record RDXT01000424.1, on the reverse strand, counting down.
AAGCTGCTGCTGATCAACAAAATTGACATCAGTCAGCCCCAGGAGGTGGATATGCGCATGCATATGGCGACCTCGCAGATGACTTTTCATGAAAATTTCAAGGTATCTGCCCTCAAAGGCCAGGGAGTAGCCGAAGTGAAGGCCGCTATTTTGTCTTTACTGCCCAAGGCTCCTCCGTATTTTGATAAAGAGCAGGTGTCTGACCGCCCGGAACGTTTTTTTGTGTCGGAGATCATCCGGGAGAAACTCTTTCTGCTGCTCTATGAAGAACTCCCCTACTCTACCGAGGTCGAAGTGGTGCAGTTTGAAGAGGATGAAGAGATTTCCCGCATCCACGCCACGATCCATGTGGAGCGCAAGTCGCAAAAAGGCATGATTATCGGCAAAGGCGGCCTGATGCTCAAACAGATCGGCACCGAGGCCCGCCGCGACATCGAGGTTTTTCTGGGACAAAAAGTGTATCTGGAGCTGTTTGTGAAGGTATCTGAAGGCTGGAAAGACAATCCGACCTATCTCCGGGGCTTCGGCTATCGCTGATACCCGCATTTTATCAAAGTTTACAGGGCGCGGCAGGCTAATCCTGCGTATCTTTGCGCCCTCAATCTCAATGAGTATTAGGCTGTTAGCGAAATGAGTATAGTAAAAAGCGGTGTCGTGGCGATTGTCGGACGGCCCAACGTAGGAAAATCCACCTTATTTAACCGGCTTGTCGAAGACCGCCAGGCGATCGTGGACGACATGAGCGGCGTAACCCGTGACCGTAATTATGGCCGGGTGCAATGGTCCGGACAGGAGTTTACAGTCATAGACACCGGGGGTTATGTGCCTGAATCTGACGATGTTTTTGAAAGAGCAGTGCGCAACCAGGTGTTAATCGTGATGGAAGAGGCAGATGTGATCCTCTTT
>RDXT01000423.1 GCA_004292985.1 Bacteroidota bacterium | reverse complement strand
ACCCCCCAGAAACTGGCCGTCGCCGATGCCCGCAAAGGCGCAGATATGTTCCGCAACCCGCAGGTGGGCATTCCGCTGCTGGGGATCGTGGAAAACATGGCCTATTTTGTGCCGGACGATGCCCCGGATAAACGCTACTTCCTTTTTGGTGAAGGAGGAGGCGCTACGCTGGCTGCCGAGCTGGGCGTTCCTTTGCTGGCCCAGATTCCCCTGCGGCAGGGCATTTCAGAAAATGCAGACGATGGCCGCCCGGCGGCTGTGTATAAAGATGGTGTGCTGGGCATGGCCTTTCATGAGCTTTCGCAGTCGCTGGCCCGCCAGGTTGCTATCCGCAATTCAAACCTGCCTCCTTCGGCCAAAGTATCTGTTTCGCTAACGTAAAAGGTTCCGATTTTTGACTATGTTTGCAATATGGTGGTAAATGAAGAGTTAAAATCCAGGATTGAAACGGCCTTACATTCCATTCGCGACTATCTCCGCTCAGATGGAGGAGATGTGCGGGTGCATAGTATCCGTGAAGATGGTGTGCTCGAAGTGGAGTTGCTCGGCAACTGCGAATCCTGCAGCATGAGCCACATGACCATGAAAGCGGGAATCGAACAGGTGGTCTTTCGGGTTGCTCCTGAAATTACCCGCGTAGAGGCTGTGAGATAGAGATTGCCTATGTCTGAATTGTACAAAAGGTTTCTTAATCTTCTGTTGGAAAGAATCAGAGAACAGGTGCCCTCTAATGCCCTGCTTGCACAGGAGCTTTCCGAGGCATTGGATCTGAACATCGACAGCGCTTACCGGCGGATCAGGGGCGATACCACCTTCAGGGCAGATGAGCTGATTGTGATTGCCCAGAAGTACAACATCTCCATTGACGACCTCACAGGGGTCGCCGGACAAAAAGCGATTCCTTTTTTCTCTTCTGCCCTCAACCGGGGAGCCATTGATTTTGAAGACTACCTGCTTCAGGTTCTCAGCGTGCTGAAAAAGGCCAGAGACCGGAAGGTAGCGCAGGTACTCTTTGCTGCCAAAGATATTCCGGTATTTCACCTGTTTCAGTTTCGTGAGCTTTCCCTGTTTAAGATGTTTTTCTGGCAGAGGTCCATCTTTCACAATCCCGGGACGCAAAATGAGCGCTTTTCGCTCGAAATCACCAGCGAAAAGCAGGAGCGCTGCCTCGACCTCTGCCGTCAGATAGCTGAATATTACTGCCAGATTCCTTCCCAGGAGATCTGGATGGAGGAAACCAGCTTCAGCTTCCTTAAACAAATCGCGTATTACCACGATGCGGATGCCTTTCACTCCCGTGAAGACGCCATCCGGCTGTGCGAAAGTGCCGAATCTCTCTTTTCGCACCTCAAAGCGGAGGCTGAGGGCGGCTATAAGTTTATGCATGGCAGACCTGTGGACAATCCCCGCCAGAATTTTACGCTCTACCTCAATGAGCTGATGCTGATAGATAATGTGATCAGCCTTCGCTATCAGGAAGGAAGCCAGACCTATCTGATTTACCACAACATTGAGTTTATTTCGACGGAGCACACTGAGTTTTGCAACCAGGCACACCAGTGGATCGAGCGGATTATGTCGCGCTCCGACCTGATTTCAACGCACGGGGAGAGGCAGCGAAACCAGATTTTTCGCCGTATCCAGGATCGGCTCGACAGCCTGAAGCAGAAGATTTAGACATTGGGGGCCTGAGGGTAGGGCGGTGGAAAGCGAAGCGCATACAGCAGAAGGCGAAGCAGCGCTCCGGAGGAGCGCTATCTTTGTAGAATACACCACGATATAAGCGTAGCGGCGGCCCGTAGGGTCGCTATCTTTGTAGAAATCTCAGCACAAAGCGAAGCTGCGCTCCAGCGAATCACTATCTCACTTACACCCCGCATCAATGCCCATCACATAATCGCGGATGATATGCAATTCGGGGGCGGTCTCCGCCCCCAGAAAACCATTAAATACCTGATCCTCTGTGAGGGGTGAAAACTGATTTAGCAGCGGACCTGCTACCGGCATAT
>RDXT01000624.1 GCA_004292985.1 Bacteroidota bacterium | reverse complement strand
TATGGCTTTGGCTGCTCCGACCAGGAATCCGCCGTCTGAGGTAGCATGAAAAGCTGTGCAAAAATTGACAAACTTGTTGGTTACCAACTTATTCCATATTTGCTTTCCTGTGATGTCGTATTTTGTCAGGTAAATATTCTGCTCTTTTTTGTTACCGAATTCATCCTGGGTAAATGTGGTGTAGGCAAATACGACATGGTCATCGGGCAGCAGGGTCATGAGGTTGCGGCCATTACTCATAGCTTCTTCGGTGTGGCCCATAAAGCGCTGAAAGTCGAGGGCGCTAAAATCAGGCTCCGGTTTGGGTTCGTCGGGTTTGCATGCGAAGCCGGCCAGGGTGATAAAGATCAGTAGCAGGAGTTGGTTCTTTTTCATAATTGGGGGATTCTCCCTAAATATATATGAAAACGTTCTTTTGTTCAAAATGATTTTGCTCCTTTCAGGTGTCGTGCAAATGCCAGAATCTGCTCCACATGGTCGGACACACTCAGGTGGTTTCGGGCTGCATAATGGGGATCGGGGGCAAAATCTTCAGGTTTCTGATGCAAAATGGCCTCTTTCCAGCGCGACACATCCTGGTAAGGCAATACCAGACCTTCTTGGGGGGTGATACACTCGCGGGCGCCCACGCGGTCCGAAATCAGCACCGGGGTGCCGCAGCAAAGCGACTCACTCACAATCTGCCCGAAAGGCTCATAATACGAGGGATGAATGGTAAAATCCGCCGCCGCATACAACTCTTCCATCTGCGTACTGAATTGCAGGTCCTTCACATTGGGCAAAGAGGTCTCCACGGCGGGCATGCCTGCAATCACAAGTTCCACGGGCTGGTCCTGCAACTGCGCAAAAAGGTCGAGCAGCAGGGGCAGTCCCTTGCGTTTGTGCGAGGAGGACACAAATACATAGACCCGTTTATCAGGCGAAATGCCATATTTTTTCCGGAATTCCGCCTTCCGTACCTTGAGTTCCGGGCGAAAAACCGAGGTATTTACAGGAGGCGGCAGCACCCGGATTTTTTCTTCGGAAATATGGAACAGCTCTGTCAGTTCTGTTTTCATCATCTGCGAGGCCGCCAGGATCAGCTGTGAGTGCTCAAATGCCATGCGGTCGCTGCGGATCTGCTCGCGGTCGCTGAGGCTGCGCGGTCCCCGCCCTTCGGCCTGCAAAAAGCCCAGGTGGTTGGCCGGACACAGCACCATGTCCTGGTGTGAGGTGCGCATCAGCGAAAGGCTGAGGTCGAAGCTGTTTTTTTGCATAAACCGACCCAGCAGATAATCGAAATACCGCTGGCGAAATACCTTGGGCACCAGACCCGGACTCAGTGTATGGATATGCACGCCAGGGTGCAACTGCGCCTCGGGCGAGCGTTTGGCCACAATCACATGCACCTCATGTCCCTGTGCCTGAAGGTATTCGGCGTAATTGACAAGCCTGCGTTCGAGGCCCCCGCGTAGGATAAGCCGGTAGTGGATCAGCGCGATCTTCATAAGGCAATATACGGTTTTTTCCTGCCTGAGCAGATGCAAGCGCTTCGGGAATAAATATATTGCGAAGAGTCGTTGTTTTTGATACTCGTATTTATGTATATTGAACCCCAAGAAACGATTCCTGCATGAACCGCCAGATTGCTCTCCTTTGTATCCTCCTGGCAGGCCTTACGGCTTGTAAAAAACCTGTTGTTATCACAGGCTCTTCCCAGATTGTTCCGCTTCCGGCCCGGATGGACAAAAAAGAGGGCGTATTTGTGTTCACGCCTTCGACCACGTTTTATGCCCTCGAAGGAAATGAGGAAGTGCTGAGGGTGGCGAATGTGTTTGCGGCCTTTCTGAACAAAACCAGCGGCTACGCATACAAGCCTGCCTACGGCCGTCCGCAGGGAAAAGACTATGTGTTTTTCCAGTTGGATCCCCAGATCACGCATGCCGAAGGCTACCGCCTCACGGTGCGGCCCGAAGGGATAAACATTGCCGCCAAAACGCCCGCAGGACTTTTCTACGGTTTTCAGACCCTGCGCCAGATGCTCCCGGCAGCGGCGGAAAAACCCTCCGGCGAAGCGGTGCAGTATGCAGTGCCGGCCATCGAAATAGAAGACGCACCCCGTTTTGTCCACCGCGGACTGATGTTAGATGTGTCGCGCCACTTTTTTCCGGTGGAGTTTATCAAAAAATACATCGACGTGCTGGCCCTGCACAAAATGAACACCTTTCACTGGCACCTCACCGACGACCAGGGCTGGCGCATCGAGATTAAAAAATATCCGAGGCTGACCGAAATTGGCGCTTTCCGTAACCAGACCCTGATCGGAAAACTGGGCGAAGGCGCTGAAAACTATGACAAAAAGCGCTACGGCGGTTTTTATACGCAGGATGAAATCCGGGAAGTGGTAAAATATGCGCAGGAACGTTATGTGACCATCATTCCCGAAATCGAAATGCCCGGCCATGCCCAGGCGGCCCTGGCTTCGTATCCGCATCTGGCCTGCACCGAAGGCCCTTTTGAAGTGGCAAGCAAATGGGGCGTTTCTGAAGAGGTATTTTGCCCCTCGGACACGACCTTTCAGTTTCTGGAAGATGTACTGACAGAGGTGATGGACTTGTTTCCTTCGCGCTACATCCACATCGGGGGCGATGAGTGTCCCAAAAAACGCTGGGAAGAAAGTGCATTCTGCCGCCAGCTGATGAAGCAGGAGGGGCTGCGCGATGCCCACGAACTGCAAAGCTATTTTATCCGCCGGATCGAGCGTTTTGTCAACTCCAAAGGCCGCCGCATCATCGGCTGGGATGAAATTCTCGAAGGAGGCCTCGCGCCCGACGCTACGGTGATGTCCTGGCGGGGGATCGGGGGCGGTATTGCCGCTGCCCGCCAGAAACACGAGGTCATTATGTCGCCGACTTCGTATCTGTATATTGATTATTATCAGGCAAATCCGGAGAAAGAACCCCTGGCAATCGGCGGTTTCCTTCCCCTTGAAAAGGTATATGGATATGAGCCTGTGCCCGATTCGCTCACAGCCGAAGAGGCCCGCTATATCCTGGGCGCCCAGGCCAATCTCTGGACTGAATACATCGCCGATGGAGACTATGCCGAGTACATGACTTATCCCCGCGCATCGGCAGTAGCAGAGGTAGTCTGGTCACCCGCAGAGCAGCGTTCCTGGAGCGGTTTTTCCAGTCGTCTGCCTGCTCTGCTCGACCGCCTGCACATCATCGGGGTGAATGCCTCGCCGCGTTTTTATGACCTGAAAGGAGAGGCCCTCGTGGACTCGGCTACCGGAAAACTAACGGTGCAGCTGAGCACGAATAACAATGCCGCAATTTTTTATACCCTCGATGGGAAAGAACCTTCTTCCAGCTCCACGCCCTACGCAGGCCCGGTCGCTATTACCCAGAGCGTGATTTTTAAGGCGGCAGCATTTAACAACGGACAGCTACAGGGGCCGCTGTTTGAGCGCAACTTCCTGGTACACAAAGCCTCCGGTAAAAAAGTGAGCTACCTCACACCGCCCAAAGCCCCCTATACGCCCGGCCCCTATGCGCTGGTAGATGGTGTGCGCGGCAGCCTCAGCCTGATCGGGGATGTGTACACCGGATTTGAAGGAAGCGATGCAGATATTGTGATTGACCTGGGAGAATTAACCCCTGTAAAAACGATCTCTGTCTCCTTTTTGCATAAGCCCTCGGACTGGATCTTCATGCCTGCCGAGGTGCGTTTTTCGGTTTCGGCAGATGGTAAATCCTATACAAACCTCGGCGAGCGCCCCAACCCGGATGCAGCCGAAGAGGGCTCCGATACCCAACTGCGGATCAGCAGCGTAACGGTCGAGCCGGTCGAAGCACGCTATGTCCGCGTAACGGCCCGCTCGATTGGAAAACTACCTGCATGGCATGCGGGGGCTGGCAACAAAGGCTGGCTCTTTGCAGATGAAATTGTGGTTGACTGATAATCAGGGCTTTGGCCGGGCTTCTTCGAGCTGCTTTCGCACCTCCGGGTCATCCGGGTGCAGCAGGGCGCGTTTCACCACGCGGGCGTAGTCGGGGTCATGGCTGTAATACATATCTGCCAGACGGCTGTCGGAGAGCAGCAGCATGCCCACGGCAATCACCAGATTGAGGATGCCCCGCGTCGCCAGGCGGCGGTTGTAGGTGATGGCCGAGCGGCTGCGCCAGTAAAAAGAAACGGCCAGAAAAAGCAGCAGCGCACCCGCACCCAGCGACAAGAGAAATTTACTGTTGGGCCAGAGCATCAGTTTTGTCAGGGAACCAACGACGACCAGCGCCGCTGAAACGCCAAACATATAGATGCTGATCAGGCTTTGTGCGGTATCGGTATGAAAGTAAATCCCCGGCAAAATCTTCTCGGCGATGTTCCGGTAACGGTTCAGATAAGGAGCCAGCATATAAGTCGTCGCCAGCAGGCCCAGAGACAATACCAGGACCGCTTCCGCGCCCGGCAGGTTGTAGAGTTTCATGATAAATCCCAAAAAAGCAAGCGCCCAGCAAAACAGATCCAGGGAAATCATAAGGTGAAACAGGAGTTGATGTTCCGGCCTAATATACAACCTTGTATCAAATTTTACATACTCACATTTTTCCGTAGTTTTGCAGGGATAATCAATGTTCAACCCTACGCTGATGCGCATTTCTGTATATCATATCATTTTCCCGGTCTGTGTGGTGCTCGGACTTGCTGCCTGCAAGCAGCAGCCTGCCGCCCCCGCTGCTGCTCCGGTGTTTATGTCAGACTCTTCCGGTAAGCCTGTTGGCCCGAAAGTAGGCTATATCAACACGATGGAAATTCTGGCCCTGATGCCGGAAGTAAAAGCCGCCGACTCCAAACTCGAAGCTTTTGCCCGCAGCAAAGAAAGCTCCTTCCAGGACCTCGCCCAGAAGTACCAGGCAGGCGTTCAGAAACTCCAGGAAGAAGGTATCCTTCTCTCCCAGAAAGACCAGGAGGCCCGCGTACAGGAACTCACCGCCATGGAAGGCCGCCTTCAGCAAATGCAGGCAGGCTCCCAGCAGGAAATCGGCATCGAGCGCGAAAAACTCTACGCTCCCATCATGTCCCGCGTGGACTCGATGATCAAACTGGTAGGCAAAGAGCAGGGCTTCGCCATGATCTACGACGCTTCTGCACTGCTCTATGCCGATACTACCCTGAACGTGACTCCCATCATCAAAGAGCGTCTGGGAATCAAGGAAGAAGAGAAGAAGAAGTAATTTTCAGGACTTCCCGTTCATCACAGCCTGCACCTTGTCGGCTTTGACTACCTGCCGGAGAAACTCGCGCAGGCTGTCATACACGGGCGCAGGCACCTGTGTGCGCTCCATCCGCAGGCTGCGAAGATATATAAGTGTCTGCTCGTCAGGCGTTTGCACGGCGCTATGATATTCGCCAAAATCCGAACTCAGGTCTGCCGCAGGTGGGATGCCTTCGGGGGCATAGCCTGCGGGAATGTGAAAATTGATCGAGTCTTTGTCGAGAAAGGTCGAATTCCACCACACAGGTTGCGTGCGGGGCGTAGCGGATGCTTCGGGCACAGACATTGGGGGCGAAAGCAGGTTGAGGTTCAGAAAGAGGCGCTTGTTGGACAGCGTAGCGCAATTGCGGGCATTCATTTCGATATCCAAGCGCGAAACCGGGTTAAATCCGCCTGAAAGGGGCTTCAACTCCCATTTGACCAGCTCGTAACTGCTCAGCGGAATCTGCCTGCGCACCCAATCCTCCTTTTCTTTGGCAGCCAGGCCATGATCTACCTGCTGCATTGCGTCCTGCTGGTGGCCGCTGGCGGTGATCGAGTAGCGGATACGTGCGCTTCCGTCGGGATTGATAAAAATATCGGCCTCCCGGAACTGGAGATTTTCTTCCGGACGGCGGAAATGGGTGCGGATCAGTTTGCTGTTGTTCAGGCCCGTGAGCAACACGTGGCGGTCTTCGGTGAAACTGCCAAGGTAGCCGCTGGCATTTTCGGAGGAGGTACATTCTAACCAGAGGGTATCGGCAGCGAGGGGAATACAGAGGATCACGTGGTTAAACTGATCCGAAGGAAAGTCAGTCGTAATATCAGGCGTGCCTACCCCGGCACGTACAAGGGCAGGGTAAGAGGGAATGCCGGTATGCTTCAGCATACTCATCATGTAGTTGGTCAGGGCTTTACAGTCACCATAGCCATTTGTATATACATACGCGGCATCATAGGTTTGAAATCCGCCAATATTTAACTGCACACTCACATAGCGGGTACTTTTTTGCATGTACTCGTACAGAATGCGCACTTTTTCCTCCGGACTTGCCGCATCTTTTACCATTTCTGTTACTTTGCCTGCCAGTTCCGGGGGCAAAACATCCCTTCCCTCATTTAATTTGGCGAAAAAAACACCCAGGTCTTCCCATGTGCTCATATTTCCCCGGTATCCGCCAAATTCAAACTCGCTGGGGGCCAGCCGCACCGATGGTGTTTGCAGGTCGAAGGGAGGGCCATAGGGCTCTTTCCGGATGGCTTTCCGGTTGCTGATTTCCCAGAAATAAGAGGTTTGTTCGCCAGCCTGGCTGACAGATACGCTTTCATCGAGCATGTTCTCCCGGTAGCGAACCTTCATTCCGGAAGGGGCCAGTACTTTCAGAGATGCGTATTGCACGGCCACATCCTCTGTCTCCTGGGGAGTCCAGTAGGGGTAAAAAAGCAATCCGTTGCGCTCTTCGACATAAGAATACACAAGGGTATAAGGGAATGCATCACTTTGGGCAATGACCGCCTTGTATTTATCGTCCTGATATAAGGTTCCGCCGCTGACCGCGCTCCCTTCGATGATATCGCTTTTTTTCATCCGGGAAATTTCTTTGCCCAGGGCATCATAGGCTATCACCGAGAGAATATTGGCCTTCACCAGCTTGTTGTCGAAATACACGATGGCATGCGAGTGAAAGTCAACCGCGCTTTTCGACAAAATCGTAACGGCATGCGTTACCGCCAGCGTAGCTGTGCCCGGCCCTGTGATCGTAAAAACCTCTTCATGGTTTCGAACCACCGCATTTGCTCCGGTTTTGAGTTCGGCGGGAATGCCCGAAGCCGGATATACAGGACCACCCGCAGGAGGCGCTGCTACGACCCGCAAGAGGGTGCAGCAAAGGAAAAACGTAAGTATCTTTTGCATAAAGGGGGATGTGTAAGAGGCTCAGTTGACTTTTTTCAGCACAATCTGCTCGGATTGTTTGGCCACAATCAGATCGAAAAACTGTTTCAGCGCGGAGTATTCTTCCGGATAAAAACTCACTTGTTTCAGCTCGACCGTAGAAATCAGCTGCACATTTCCGGCGGCTACAGCGGCATTCAGGGTAAATTTGGCCGCACCTCCCGGCATGGAAAAAGATGCGGGCTTGGGGAGTTCTTCAATCACATAGCCTTCGGGCGGGCTGAGTATCAGGGTGTATCGTTCCAGGATCGGATAGGCAAAATCTACCGGATATTCGCGGCTTTCCTGTGTAAATGGATTTTTTTCCGTGGCCTCATTCAGCAGCGGTTTTACATAGATAAACTCTCCGG
>RDXT01000623.1 GCA_004292985.1 Bacteroidota bacterium | reverse complement strand
GAAGGGAGAATGCAGCCTGCGGGATTAACGGCTATCGAAAAAGCCAAAGAAGATGGCCGCTGGGAAAAGGCATACGATCCCCCAAGTAAAATGACGATACCTGAAGACTTTCTGCAAGAACTTGGCAAGAACAAAACAGCGGAAGCGTTTTTTATGAGCCTTAATAAGACCCAGCTTTTCTCTATTGGATTTCGCCTTCAGACTGCCAAAAAACAGGAGACAAGGGAAAAGCGTATGAGGGAAATTATTGAAATGCTGGCAAAAGGTGAGAAGTTTCGGTAGAGGCTGTCGCTTGGTGGCGAAACGCTGGCTTTCGGTGAGCATCGCCAGAAATCGCAGCAAAAGTAGTGTAAATCTGTAAGTGCTGTTATAGATTTGCACCAATCCTTGCGTAATGAGCGTATAAAAAAGCGATGGGAGTCGCTACCCGATTTATAAGGAACTATTGATCATTCAAGCAAAGCTGTATGGAAATCAAGGATTTTTTCAAAACGTATCAACATGCTGCATGGACTAAGGATGCAACTGCCATGATACATCTTTACGATACAGATGCCGTTATATTTGATATGTGGGACCAAGGGTATCATTCGTCATCTGAATGGAGTAAGGGGCTTACGGCAATTCTCGATATATAGCATCTAAGCATAAACCCGCCAAAACAGAAACTGCGGAAAACCGCGTGGTATATGCCGGAAACGAAATCCAGCGCCGCGCCATCCCGTTTTTTTTCGTAGATTGCTCAAGATCAGCGCAAAAATCTGAGAAACTAACCCCTCTCCCAATGAAATACTCCAATCTGGCTCTGGGTGCCCTGACCGCAATTACCTTCTCCTTTACGCTTCTGCCTGCCCAAACCTTTGAATGGGCAAGGACATACAGTGACCTGTCCAGCGATATGGGTAATTCCATCGCAGTGGACCCATCAGGAAATATCTACACCGTCGGCTATTTTGAAAGCACCGCCGACTTCGACCCCGGTGCGGGCAGCAGCTACCTCACCTCCAAAGGAGGCAGAGACGTGTTTATTCAGAAGATGGACGCCACTGGCAATTTGATCTGGGCGAAATCCATTGGGGGTACTTCAGGCGATGACGGCCTGTCCATAGCCGTAGATCCATCGGGCAATCTGTTGATAACCGGAAGTTTTTTCTTTACCGTTGACTTTGACCCGGGTGCGGGCAGCAGCAACCTGACCGCCACTGGCAGCAGTGGGGGCAGCGATATTTTTGTGCTCAAAATAGACGCCAACGGCAATTTTATTTGGGCACGTGCTTTTGGCGGAACGGGTTTCGACAATGGCAACGCCATCGCCACCGATGCCTCGGGCAATGTATATACCACCGGGGGCTTCAGAGGATCGGCCGATTTCGACCCCGGAGCCGGAACCTTTTTACTTACCGGCGTGGGAACCGGTTCCGATATTTTTGTTCAGAAACTGGATGCCAGCGGCAACTTCCTTTGGGCCAGATCTTTCGGAGGCACTTCATTTGACAGCGGTACCGCCCTTGCGGTAGATGCATCCGGTAACGTATGTACGACGGGTAATTTTCAGGGTACGGTTGACCTGGACCCCGGTGCGGGTACAAGCACGCATACCGCCAGTGGCACCTTTGGCAATCTGTTTGTCCAGAAGATGGATGCCAGCGGCAATTTCCTCTGGGCGAAGTCCATCGGTGGCTCAGGAGATGATGGATCCAGCTCCATAAGTCTGGATGGGTCCGGAAACGTCTATATCAGCGGCGCTTTTCAGGAAACCGTTGACTTTGACACGGGTGCAGGAACAAGCAACCTTACGTCCGCAGGCAATTATGATGTTTTTGTTCAGAAGATGGATGCCAGCGGCAATTTCCTCTGGGCCAGAGCCTTCGGGGGAGCCATAAATGACAGGGGATCCTCCCTGGCCGCTGATGCCTCGGGCAATGTCTATATCACGGGCATTTTCCAGGAAACCGTTGACTTTGACCCCGGAACAGGAACAAGCAACCTTACTTCCAATGGCCGGCACGACATTTTTGTTCAGAAACTGGATGCCAATGGTACTTTCCTGTGGGTAAAATCCTTTGGCGGCGAACAGACGGAGACAGTCAATGACCTGGCATTAGATGCCTCGGGCAACGTATATACCACAGGTAGTTTTGGTGCGCTGGTAGATTTTGACCCCGGGGCAGGAATCAGCCCTCAAAAAGCCGTTGGAAGCCTGCACATTTTTGTTCAGAAGCTGAATACCGGAGGTGATTTCCTTTGGGTAAAATCCTTTGGCGGTGCCATATACGATGCCGGTGGACGGATAGCCGTAGATGCATCGCGCAATATCTACAGCACAGGCCAGTTTGAATCCACGTTGGACCTTAACCCAAGTGCAACCGTATTTACCCTTCAGGCCAAAGGAGTAGGCGCTGATATTTTTGTCCAGAAGATGGATGCCGGGGGTAATTTCCTGTGGGCCAAATCTTTTGGCGGCCCGGAAGATGACAGGTCTGTGGCTATCGCCGTAGATGCCTCGGGCAATGTGTACACAGCCGGTATGTTTCAAGGTGCTGCGGACTTTGATCCCGGCACCGGAACCAGCACCTTAACAGCCATTGGAGGTACCGACATCTTTATTCAGAAACTGGATGCCAGTGGCAATTTCGTTTGGGCAAAATCTTTTGGCGGCAGTTCCAGTGATACGGTCAGTTCCCTGGTGATAGACGCATCGGGCAATATTTATACCGCAGGCGATTTTCAGGGAACGGTAGATTTTGACCCGGGAGCAGGAAGCAGCAATCTCACCGCAAATGGCAATCGCGATGCATTTGTTCAGAAGATCGCCGCCAATGGCAATTTCCTTTGGGCCAGGTCTTTTGGGGGGAGTGCAAATGAGGGGGTAAATTCCCTTGCCACAGATGGAGCGGGTCAGGTTTTTACCGCCGGAAGCTTTGGTGCAACCGTGGACTTTGATCCGGGAGCGGGAACCAGTAACCTTACGGCCACAGGCACTACAAACACATATATCCAGAAGATGGATGCCAATGGCAGTTTTCTTTGGGTAAGCTCTTTCGGAGCTTCAGCCGTGGATGAAATCCATGCGATTGCCACGGATGCTGCGGGCAAGGTGTTTTCTACCGGCAGCTATCGGGGCACAGCAGATTTTGACCCGGGAGCGGGCATAAGCAATCTGGTTGCGGGTGGCAATGCCGATGTTTTTGTTCATGCAATGGATGCCAGCGGTAATTTCCTTTGGGCCAAATCTCTGGGAGGTACTTCGGAGGATTCCGGCCATGCCCTTACCGTAGATGCTACCGGAAATGTGTACACAGCCGGTAGTTTTGAGGGAACGGCAGACGTTGATCCGGGTGCCGGAACCCTGAACCTCGTTGCTAAGGGAAAAAAGGATGTCTTCGTTCAGAAATTGGATGCCGATGGTGATTTCCTTTGGGCGAAGTCCTTTGGCGGCTCCGGCGATGACCGCGCGAACGCCATCGCAGTGGATGCACTTGGCAATGTATATACAGCCGGACAGTTTCAGGACACGGTGGACTTTGATCCTGACAGCGGAACAAGCGATCTGACTTCGCAGGGAATACAAGATATGTTCGTTCAGAAAATGAGCCAAAGCGCCACTTCTATAGATGAACTGACGGAGGGATTTGACTTTTCCATTTTCCCCAATCCTGCAAATGACTTTATAAGGGTTACTCATGTACCCTTAAACGCACGGGTTGATATGACAGACATAAGCGGAAAGGTGGTCTATAGCTCAATGGTTTATGATACTGAAACTGTCATACAGACAAACACGTTTGTCAGTGGTATTTACGTGGTTTCTGTTCATAGCAAAGGCAGTGTTTCTAACCGAAAACTTGTGCTACGTAAGTGACCCAATGGTCATGCTGTTGAATAGGTACGCGGTTTCCAAACATAAAGGCGCTCCCCTTCGGAAGCGCCTTTATGTTCTTAATACCAGGCGTAAAACCCTTACTTAACCTTAGCCGTAGTCTCGTCGTCCAGGTCGAAAACGAGATAGACATTCGTCTTTTTCTTGATTTTTATATTGTCTTCCCACAGGCAATCAACGGAGTAGTTGTTGGCGATGGTGTGCTCTTCCCAGGTGCCTTCGTACAGCGCCCAGTTGACAATGCGGACATCATGGTTTCCCAAAGAAGGCGATACCGTATAGCTGTTTTTCTTTGTCTGTACCATGGAGGAGGAGGTACCTTCCTCTTCACCGTCGATATAGACAACGATGCGGTTTTTGTGGTCGTAGCCCTCTTCGACCCCTTTAAATTCCCAGGTAATGGTCAGTTTCCCGGTTTTTTGAGCGATCGAAGGAAGTGTGATGCAGGTTGTGAGGAGCAGGAGGAAACAGAATCTTTTCATAACACAAGAAAATAGATAGCAAAAATAAATTAGTAAGGTTGCCAATCTATTTCTTCCTTTTGAAAATCGCAAATTATGTAAGGTTCACGCTCATTTACCCCACTTCCGGAAGGCGTCCTCGATGTGGTAGATCAGCGGGTGCTCGGGGTTAAAGAGCTGAATGGAGATGATGTCGAAGCGTATGGGCACGGTAAAGAGGCGTTTTTCGTACAGATAGGCATCCGTCGCTTTAAAAATCAGGCGTTGTTTGGCATCGGAGACAGCCTCTTCGGGGTAGTCGCCTGCGCGGGTGCTGCGGGTTTTGACCTCGGCGATCACCAGCTCTGCGGGATCGAGGCGCAGGGCCACGAGGTCGAGTTCGGCTTTTTCGTAGCGGTAGTTGCGGTCGAGTATCTGGTAGCCCTTGGCTTCGAGAAATCCGGCGGCGATTTCCTCTCCTTTTTTCCCCAGATCATTGTGTGCGGCCATATCATGTTCATTATCAAGGCCGAAGCCTCTTCCCAAAAGGATGTCGCAAGATAGGAAAAAGACCTATATTTGTAGCTCAGAGTCAAACCTAAGTCCCTGCATGAAACTGTTGGAAGGAAAAGTCGCCCTCGTCACCGGCGCTACGCGCGGAATCGGGCGCGCCATTGCTGAAGAGTTTGCCCGCCAGGGCGCTACGGTCGCATTTACGTATCGCGCCTCTGCCGAGAAGGCCCGCGAACTGGAAGAAGCCATCGCTGCCCAGGGGGTAGGCTGCGCCTCGTACCAGGCCGACGCTACCGATTTTGCCGCTACCCAGGCCCTGATGGATGACATCGTGGCGAAATTTGGCAAAATTGACGTGATCGTCAACAATGCCGGGATCACCGCCGACACCCTGCTGCTGCGCATGAGCGAAGACCAGTGGAACCAGGTGATCCAGACCAACCTCAACAGCATTTTTTACACCACCAAAGCCTCTCTCAAGCACATGATGCGCAAGGGCGGTTCGGTGATCAACATCAGCTCCGTGGTCGGCCTCCAGGGCAATGCCGGACAGGCCAACTATGCGGCATCCAAGGCCGGTATGATCGGCTTTACCAAGTCGCTCGCCCGCGAGATGGGCTCCCGCGGCATCCGCGCCAATGTGGTTGCCCCCGGCTTCATCGCTACCGAAATGACCCACAAGCTGCCTGAAAAAGAACTTCAGGCCTGGCTCGAAAATATTCCGCTCAAACGGGCAGGAACGCCCAAAGACGTTGCCAACCTCTGCGTATTTCTGGCCTCGGATATGTCTTCCTACGTAACCGGACAGGTATATAATGTGGACGGCGGCATGGTGATGGCATAATATGAACCTAACCTTCACGTATTCTCCCTGGTGGCTGCTGCTGATCCTGCCTTTGGCGGCGCTGCTGAGCTGGCTGATGTACCGGGGCACCCGCGACCAGTTGCCCCGCACGGTGCGTATCCTGCTGGCTACCTTCCGCTTTGTGGTGCTGTCGGTCCTGGGCCTGCTGCTGCTCGATCCGCTGCTGGTTTCGCTCACCCGCGTTACCTACCCGCCGATGGTGGCCCTGCTTCAGGACGACTCCGAGAGCCTGCGCCTCAACCGCGATTCTGCCTTTGTCAAGGAGCAGTATCCGGGCCTGCTCAAAGGCTTTATGGGCGCTTTTGAAGGGGGAGACTACGACCTGGATGGTTATCGCTTTTCAGATGAAGTGCGTGCCGGTCTCGATCCGGATTCGCTGACCTTCGACAAAGAAGGTACCCACATTGCGCAGGCGCTGCGCGAAACTGCCCGCCGCTACCAGAACCAGAACCTGGGCGCGATTGTGCTCATCAGCGACGGCATCCCCACCGCAGGCATGAATCCGCTCTTTGCGGTCGAGGGCATGCGCCAGCCCATATTTACGGTGCTGCTCGGCGATACCACACCCCAGCGCGATGTGAGCATCCGGGAGGTACTGTTTAATGAAATCGCCTATCTCAATACCGAATTGCCTATCCGTGTAAAGGTGCAGAGCGAGGGTTTCGGGCCTAATGACCTGAATATCACCCTCTCCGATACCGACAAAACCCTGGGCACTCAGTCGCTACGCCTCGGAGGCAACCAGACACAGGGCGAAGTTTCTTTCCTGATCAAGCCCGAAAAAGCAGGTCTGCAAAGCTATCAGATCACTGTCAGCCGCCTCGACGGGGAAATCACCTACCGCAACAACCTTCGCCGCATTTATATCAATGTGCTGGAAACGCGGGTGAAAATTGCGCTGTTTGCCGGATCGCCTCACCCGGATCTGGGCGCGCTGCAGCAGTCTTTCGAGCGGGAACCCGGCTACGAGCTGACCCAGTTTATCCTGCGGCGGCCCGGTGAATTTTATACCGATCCCGGTGCCTACAACCTCCGCGACTTCGACCTGATCATTCTGCACAATTTTCCGCAGAGCAGCGCCGATCAGGCCTGGGTAAATAAGCTCGTGCAGGAAATCAAGGATCAGAAAAAACCTGTGATGTTTCTGGTGGGGCAATTTGCAGACCTGCGCACGATGGGCCCCCTGTTTGAGTACATGGCCATTACGCCCCGCAACTTTAACCCCAACGCGGAGGAGGCCATTCCCAACTTTTTGCCTGCCTACCGCAACCACTCCACCTTCACCTTTCCCGAAGACTGGACGGCCTGGGCCAATAGCATGCCCCCCCTCTACCGCAACCAGTCCTCCTGGCAGGCCAAAGCTACCGCAGAGGTATTTGCCACCGCCCGGATCAAAAACATCAGCCTCGATTACCCTGTTTTTGCCCTTCAGAACTATCTGGGCCGCAAAAATATGGTGCTGCTGGGAGAAAACTTCTGGCGGATGCGGGCCTATGCCTTTACCGAAAAACAGGATTTTGAATATTTCGATGCCTGGCTGTTTAATACGATTAAATGGCTGACGGCTGTCGAGGATAAACGCCGCTTTAAGGTGGACCCTGCCCGAAGGGTGTTCAGCAGCGCCGAGCCTGCCTCCCTCAAAGGCCAGGCCTATGACGACAGCTACAACCCGCTGCCGGGTGTCGAGATCAAGGTAAAACTGCGTGGCCCCGACGGAAAAGAGAACGAGTATTACCTCAACGAATCTTCTCCCGCCCAATACGACCTCGAAATCGGTAACCTCAGCGAAGGCGCGTACAGCTACACCGCCGAGGGCCGCAAAAATGACAAGGTTGTGGGTGAAGAC